>NZ_CP090644.1 GCF_029633825.1 Burkholderia contaminans
CACGCCGGTGACGAAAGTGGGCTGACCCAGCTTATTCATCAAGTCCGGCCGCACCCCGTGTTCGAGTGCCACCAGCGTCAATATCAGGGCTGCAAACGCCAGCCAGCATGCCGCCCGCAGCGTAGGCGGCAGCAGGCGTCGAACCGGTTTTGCCTCGGCGACCAGCGATTCGATCAGATCCTGGGTAGATGTCATGCTTCGCCTCCCCGCTTTCCGCTCGGCTGACGCTGATTGTGCCGCGCCCGGTGTGTCGCAGACCTTCGGCGTGGCCGTCGGGATCCCGCTGGCCACCGCAGCTTCCCATGCTAACGACGCTTCGTCGCATTTCCAGTGATCCGGATCGCATCCCACTGCGCCTCCGTCACGCGCTCATCCGGTCGAAGAGCCTCCGGCACCTGCAGCACTATGCAGTGCGACTCTTCTGGCTCAGAGGGCTAGTAGCCCTTCGCGCCGGAGGCGTGGTTCCCCATCCCGCTGTCTTGCTTTTTCATCATTTTCTTTTGATGCTTCATCGGTGTCTTGGCCATCGTCCCGCTGGCAGCCAGCGTTTCGGACGACATCGCATTGTTACTCATCACGCCGCTCGCTTGTGCAAACGTTGCACCGCCCGCCATCAATAGGCCAGCGGAACATGCAGCAATGATCAAGTTCTTCATTTTGCGCTCCTTGTTCATTACTTGATTCCGACGGATCGCCGGCTGCGTCGAGGGCGCCCGCTACGCGTTCCTTCGCGCCTCAGGAGCCGCCGAACCAACTGTACCCTTGGTCTTCCCAGTAACCGCCAGGGTACGTATTTGTGACGAACATCTCCATAATGTGCTTCGGGTTTTTGTAGCCGAGCTTTGTCGGCATCCGCAGCTTCATCGGAAAGCCGTATTCGGGCGGCAGCGTCTTGCCGTCGTACTGAAACGTCAGCAGTGTCTGGGAGTGCAGCGCCGTCGCCATGTCGATACTTCCGTAATAGTCATCCGCACATTTGAAGCCGACATACTTTGCCGACGTGTCCGCACCGATCCGCTGCAGGAATTCGCGGAAAGGCGTCCCGCCCCAGCGGCCAATCGCGCTCCATCCTTCCACGCAAATGTGACGCGTGATCTGTTCGGCATGCGGCAGTGCGTACAGCTCCGGTAGCGTCCAAGTGCGCTTTCCGGTCACAAGGCCGCCAATCTGCAGCCGGTAGTTCGAGCCGTCCACGTCGGGCACCTCGTCTATTCCGTAATACGCATTGAACGGAAACGGCCGCGTGATTTGCGCTTCGGTGTAAGTCGGCGCCAGCCGGGTCGGGTCGAACAGCCACGCCTGCACGCGGTCGTTCATCCGCGACACCCGCATCAGGAAGGCGTTGACCGATTGGTCGTCGGTGAGGCTGCAGCCCGTCAGCATCGCGAGGCCGCCGAGCGTCAGCGCGCGCTGGGTGAAGAGGCGCCGCGACGGCAGCGCCAGTTCGCGTTGCGCGTCTTTCAGGATCGACTTGCGATCGAGCGACGGGCTGACAGGAAAACTGATCTTCTGCCTAATGGACATCGCAATCTCCTCAGCGTCCGCGGATCATCGTCAGCAGCGAGCGGGGCACCACGGCGACCATCGCGACATGCACCACGACGAACGCTACCAGCACGGCCATCGCGCAGAAATGGACGATGCGCGCGGACTCGTAACCGCCCATCAATTCCCGAAGCAGCGGGAACTGCACTGATTTCCAGAGCACTATCCCGGACAGCACCAGTACGATCAAGTCGATGATCGCAATCAGGTAGGCGAGTTTCTGCACCGCGTTGTAGTTGTGCAAATCGTCGTGATGCAGCTTCCCAGCCAGCGCTCGCATGAGATCGCGCAGCACGGCCACCGGCGCCAGCGGAAAGAATTTACGAAAGAGGCGCCCGGTCACGAGGTTCAGCACGAGATAGACGATGCCGTTGAAAACCAATACCCACATCGCCGCGAAATGCCATTGCAGCGCGCCGGCGAGCCACCCGCCCAGCGTAATGTCCGGCGAAAACATGAATCCTTTGAAGATCGGCGACGCATCATAGATGCGCCAGCCGGACAGCACCATCACGATCGCGGCGAGTGCGTTCACCCAGTGCGTGATGCGTAGCCAGATCGGATGAATCGCCATGATCGCCTCTCTTAACCGCACACCGTCAGAGCGGTCGCCTGCAGCTCGCCGCTGTCCCTTGCGCCCATGCGTGACGGTGACGATGCCGCATGTATCAGATTGTAGATTTAGCTGGTACTGCCGACCGCGATTTTCTGGCACATTTCGACGGCTGCACGACGTGCAGCTCCGCCGCCCGTCAGCCACGAGCGTCTTGCCGCCGCTTTCGTCTGCTTGAACCGGCTGCAAGACCCGCTCGTCGCCGAAGTACCGGCACGCTCCGCGTCGACCAACACTTGAGACCGTGTCCGACCATCCTGTTATGTCGAGATTCGACGTTGGCGTGCTTGCGAAGAAGGTTCGTGGCAATTGCGGCGTCGCAAGAAGGAGAGCGAAATCCCATCCGCTAATCACTCGCCCGCTCCGACCCAACGGAACAGCCGCGCGCCGTACGACGCGCTCGCGATCAACAGGACGATTATCAGCCCGACGTTCCACGCGAGAATCATCATCGTGGCGTCGAGCGGATGATAGAGCGATAGCGCGACCGCCGTCATCGCGGAGACGGCAACGCTTCCCGCCATGACCACGGGCACCGGCGCGAGACGTGCGGCATGGCGCAGCATGATCAGCAGTGTCAACGAAAGCGGCACACCGGTGAGCACGAGCGTGACCCCGCGATGGACCGCGACCTCCAGGGCGGCAACCGTCATGCCGCTCGCGACGGCCGCTTCCTTCAACGACATTTCCTCGAGTTTGAGCGTCCGGATCGCGTCGCGCTGGCCCTGTGGTAACCGGGAGGGCGCGTCGCGCAGCACCCGCGAATCGGCTGCCTCCTCCATAAGATTCGCTCCGTGGCCGGCCAAGGTTTCGTGGTCGGGGTCGAGCGACATCTCGCGTGATGCCGCACGGCCCCGGCAACGTTGTATCAGGCAGGCAGAGGTGGCTCCGTACGTTCGGACAGTCGTTTCGCGATTTAAAGTGGAAGCCGCTGATCGTTAAGCTGCCGTTTTGATCGCAGGCAGCATCGCGAAGTAAGCCTCGTCCGGCGTCCGGTCGGTCAGACTGGAATGAGGCCGTTGCCGGTTGTACCACGTCATGTAAGCGGCGATCGACTCGCGGGCCTGGCTCACCGATTCATACGGTTTTAAATATACCTATTCATATTTCACACTCCGCCATAGCCGCTGAACCTGTCCGCATTTTTGTGGGCGAGGCGGTTGAACAACAGGTTATCCACGCGCCTGCGTGAATCGCTCGCCGAACAGGATAGCAAACTGGTTCATCGCTGATTTCCAGTCGAAGGCGGCCCGCACGGTCTTGGCCAGCACGTTGCGCAGCGCCAGCCAGAGCAGCTTGATCGCCGCCTCGTCATTGGGGAAGTGACCACGGGTCTTGATGATCTTGCGCAGTTGCATGTTCAGACTTTCAATGGCATTCGTTGTGTACACGACCCGTCGAATCTCCGGCGGAAACACGAAGAACGGTATGACGTGCTCCCAGGCGCGCTGCCACGATTGCACGATGGTCGGATATTTCTCGCCCCACGGGCCGTCGGCGAAGTCCTGTAACGCCTGCCTTGCCGCCTCTTCGCTAGCGGCTGCGTAGATCGGGCGCAGGGCTGTGGCGAGCGCCTTACGGTCCTTGTAGCTGGCGTACTCGAGGCTGTTGCGGATCAGATGCACGATGCAGGTCTGAACGGTTGTCCGCGGATAGGCTGCACTGATGGCCTCGGTCAGCCCCTTCAGGCCATCGACCACGGCGATCAGGATGTCCTGGCAGCCGCGCGTCTTGAGTTCGTTGAACACCTTGAGCCAGAACTTGGCGCCCTCGGTCTGCTCGATCCAGAGGCCCAGCACGTCGCGCTGGCCGTCGGCCTGGATGCCCAAGGCCAGATAGACGGCCTTGTTGCTGACCACGCCGTCGTCGCGGATCTTGACCCGCAGCGCATCGAAGAACACCACCGGGTACATTGGCTCGAGCGGGCGGTTCTGCCAGCTCAGCGCCTCGGCCATCACCTCGTCGGTGACCGAGCTGATGAAGTCGGGCGACACTTCGGTGCCGTAGTGCTCGGCCAGAAACCCTTGAATCTCGCGCACACTCATGCCGCGGGCGTACATCGCGATGATGCGTTCGTCGAAGCCGGTGAAGCGGCGCTCGTGCTTGGGAATCAGAATCGGCTCGAAGCTGCCGTCGCGATCGCGGGGGACTTCGACCCGAACCGGGCCACGATCGGTGATGACCGTCTTGCCGCTGGCGCCGTTGCGCTCGTTGGCTTGCCCGGTAGGCTTGGACTGGCCGGACGGGTAGCCCAAATGCAGATTCATCTCGGCGCCCATTGCGCGTTCGATGATCGCTTTGTTGAACGCCAGCATCAGATCCTGGACCTCGGTCGGCGTCATCGGCCCCTTGACCAGTTGGTCCAGCAGTTCCTTGGGCAACTCAGGCAGCGGCCCGCGGGCCGCTGCCTGACGCGCTACGGTTTGTCTTTTCTTCTTCATCGGCATATCCATGGCTTTTACACCTCATGATATGCCCCGCCCACAAAATGACGGATAGGTCCTAGCCGCTCGACGAACACATTGTCGCGCCAACTGCCCTTGCCATCCATCGACAGCCGGACGCCTTTGCCGAGCACCATCTCAGTGAACGCGTCGCTGGTGAATTGGCTACCCTGATCGGTATTGACGATTTCCGGCTGCCCATACCTCGCGAACGCCTCTTCCAGCACGGCGACGGCATGCTCGGCTTCGAGCGTGATGGCTACCCGGTGCGCGAGCACACGGCGGCTTGCCCAGTCGACGACTGCCGTCAGATAGACGAAGCCGCGCGCCATCGGAACGTACGTCGTGTCGAGTGCCCAGACCTTGCTTTCGATGATCGCCTTCAAGATGACTTCGCCGGAGGCTTACACTGAGACTGACTCCCCGGCTACACAACGTGTGCGGGAGCCAGAAGGCACGGATGCGACGGATCACCGGCCTCGATCTGAAACGTAGCGTGATTGATGGAGAAGCGCGTGCGTAGTTCCTCGCAGGCTGACTGAACAAACGCATCATCGATGCCGCCCCCGGGTCGTACCAGATGTACTGTCAACGCAGTCTCTGTCGTGCTCAGCGGCCAGATGTGGAGATCATGAACGTCCTGCACGCCAGGCATAGAAGCGAGAAAGGCCTGTACCTTCGCTGCATCTACCGCTTCCGGTACTTTATCGAGCGCCAGATTGACGCTGTCGCGCAGCAGTCCCCATGTTGAAAACAGAATCAGCGCCGCGATGCCGAGGCTGACAATCGGATCGAGCAGGGACCAACCGGTCATCATGATGACGAGTCCCGAGATCACGACTCCGGCGGAGACGGCGGCGTCCGCAGCCATATGCAGGAACGCTCCTTTGATGTTCAGATCGCCCGCACGTCCGCGGGCAAATAACAGCGCCGTTGCGCCATTGATCAGGATGCCGATTGCAGCGACGATCATGACGGTTCTGCCGCCGACCTGGTCGTTAGCCAGCCCCGAAGTCAGTCGCCGGATCGCCTCCACGGAAATGCCGCCAACGCCGACCAGCAGTACAACCGCGTTGGTCAACGACGCGAGGATCGAGCTTCTGCTGTATCCGTAGGTGCGACTATGCGTTGGTTTTCGCCGTCCAAGCCATGCCGCGAACCAGGCCAGCAGGAGTCCAAGGACATCGCCAAGGTTGTGTGCGGCGTCTGCGAGCAAAGCGATGGAGTGCGCCGCGAGACCATATACAACCTCTGCCACCACGAAACCGGCATTGAGCGCTGAGCCGATCGCGAACGCGCTATCGAACCCGGCGGGCGGTGCGTGATTGTGGTGGTGATGCCCGTGGCTATCCTGATGATGAGCGTGCTCGCCGTGGTCGTCGTGATGATGGTCGTGTCCGCTGGGGCGTGTCATCCTGGCTCCTACGTTCTTCATGGTCATGCCAACGCGATAGCAATGTGGATGCCTTGCACTCGCGCGCCATGTCGACTTGCGGTAATGCTCAGACGTGGCTGTGCGATGGGGGCGAACCAGCCATCACCGTCGTGCGAAGCTCCTGCATAATGCCGCAGTCTTCGACTGCATTCCTGGCGGCGCACCGGCTGCGCACAGCAATTGCCCTTTCAGCGCGTTGAGTTCGTCAATCCGTTCCGCAACGTGACCAATATGTTCATCGACAAGCCCGTTTACGCCAGCACAGTCAACGCCTGAGGCTTCGCTTGCATCCAGCAGCGTCAGGATCTCGGTGTGACTCATGCCCAGGCCCGGCAGTTTCGAAGGAAACGCAGCCTCTGAAGGTGCGTGTCGCCGTAGATCCGGTAATTGGTATCGGACCGTTCCGCAACGGGAAAAAGGCCTTCCTTCTCGTAGAACCGGACCGTATCGGCCGTGCAGCTGCCTGCATGGCCAGCTCGCTAATTTTCATACAAAATTTCCTTGCGCTGTGCTTGACCTTGGAGCGGCTCCAAGGTGTTTACTAGACCACAACGCGCTTAAGGAATCCAGCAATGTCCAAAACGACCCCTTCGTCTGGCGGAAACACCAATCTCCAGCAGGTTGGCCATCAGGATCAATCCGCTCACAGCCATGGCGGTCAGCTCGCCGCGGCAACCGACGGCTCCGCTCATGCTCACGATCGCGACCAGGAGCATTGCTGTGGCACCGCCCATTGGCATGAGCACGCTCCCGTACACAGCGACAGCCATGATCATGGCCGTGATCACGACCACGACCACGACGGCAGCTGCTGCACTCCCGGCGCAGCAACGTTGGGTGCGCTCGCCTCGCCGACGGTGGCCAGTGACAGCGTCTGCACGCCGATCCGCATTCTGCAGATGGACTGCCCCACGGAAGAAGCCTTGATTCGCAACAAGCTCGGCGCAATGGCGTCCGTCAAGGGCATGGAGTTCAATCTGATGCAGCGGGTGCTGACTGTTACCCACGCGCCGGACGCCCTCGCGCCGGTGCTCGACGCAATCCGCTCGCTGGACTTTACTCCTGAGGTTGCCAAAGCCGGTGGGCAGCTTGCAGCGGTTCCGGAAGCGCCCGCGAAGCCGTGGTGGCCACTCGCGCTAGCCGGTTTGGCGGCGATTGCGTCGGAAGCAGCGAGCTGGTTGGGACAGCCGGGATGGGTGAGCGCCGCACTGGCCATCCTTGCTGTCCTGGCGTGCGGTCTCACGACTTACCGAAAGGGCTGGGTGGCACTCCGCAACGGCAATCTGAACATCAACGCGCTGATAAGCATCGCCGTCACCGGCGCACTGGCGCTCGGCCAGTGGCCGGAAGCCGCGATGGTGATGGTGCTGTTCACGATTGCCGAGCTGGTTGAGGCGAAGTCGCTCGACCGCGCACGCCACGCGATTCAGGGTCTCATGCGGCTTGCCCCTGAAAAGGCCACCGTCAGGCAACCGGACGGCTCGTGGGCCGAAATCGAGGCGGGGTCGGTGATCGTTGGCTCCGTGGTGCGCGTGAAACCGGGCGAGCGTATCGGCCTCGACGGCAACATCGTGGCGGGGCGCTCGAGCATCAACCAGGCACCGATCACGGGCGAGAGCCTGCCGGTCGAAAAAGCCGAAGGTGACCTGGTGTTCGCTGGGACGATCAACGAAGCGGGCTCGTTCGAATATCGCGTCACCGCGGCGGCGGGCAGCACGACGCTCGCCCGTATCATCCACGCGGTGGAGGAAGCGCAAGGCGCGAAGGCGCCAACTCAACGGTTCGTCGACCAGTTCGCACGAGTCTACACGCCAATCGTGTTCGCGATCGCCATGGCGGTCGCGGTCGTCCCGGCGCTGGTGATGAACGGGAACTGGCATGACTGGATCTACAAGGCGCTCGTGCTGCTCGTCATCGCGTGCCCGTGCGCCCTTGTGATTTCGACGCCGGTCTCAATTGTCAGTGGCCTCGCCGCTGCAGCGCGCCGTGGCATCCTGATCAAGGGCGGCACCTACCTTGAACAGGGGCGAAAGCTGACCTGGCTCGCTCTCGACAAGACAGGCACGATCACCCATGGCAAGCCGGTGCAGACTGATTTCGAACTGCGTGCGCAGGTCGACCTCGCGAACTGCTGCGCGTTGGCCGCGAGTCTTGCAAGTCGCTCCGATCATCCGGTTTCACTGGCGATCGCCAACGCCGCGGAGGTGCAGCATCTTCCGCGTCTGCCGGTCGATGACTTCGAAGCAATTCCCGGCCGCGGCGTGCGCGGCACGATCGATGGCGTGTCCTGGTCGCTCGGCAACCACCGGCTGGTCGAAGAAATGGGACGTTGTTCGCCGGACCTGGAGGCCCGTCTGGATACCCTTGAGCGACAGGGAAAGACGGTCGTCATGCTGGTCAATAATGACCGCGTCGTGGCGCTCTTTGCGGTCGCAGACACCGTGAAGGACACCAGCCGCGCAGCCATCGCGGAATTGCATCGGCTGGGGGTGCGCACCGCGATGCTCACCGGCGATAATCCGCACACGGCAGAAGCGATTGCCGGGCAGGTCGGCATTGACCAGGCGAAGGGAAACCAGTTGCCTGAAGACAAGCTCAATGCCGTCGATGCATTGGCGGCCGACGGGGCGACAGTCGGCATGGTCGGTGACGGCATCAATGACGCGCCGGCGCTCGCGCGGGCCGATATTGGCTTCGCAATGGGCGCAATGGGAACGGACACCGCGATCGAGACGGCAGACGTCGCGCTAATGGATGACGACCTGCGAAAGATTCCTGCCTTCATCCGCCTGTCCAGAGCGACGCATTCCATCCTCGTGCAGAACATAACCGTGGCGCTTGGAATCAAGGCTGTCTTCCTGACACTCACGGTGGCGGGGTACGGAACCATGTGGATGGCGGTATTCGCCGACGTGGGAGCCAGTCTACTGGTGGTGGGCAACGGCCTGCGTCTGCTGCGCAAGTGAACGGCAGGCAGTGCCAGAACTGACCCGACTCTACTGGAGGTTGCGATGGGGTGGTTGGAAAGAATACTTGGTGGTCATCATGGCGGCCGCGGTAGCCACGAGGGCGGACGGGACGCACACGGCGGTGGCCACGGCTATGGTGGCGGCCACGGCTCAGGTGGTCATCATGACCAGGCTTGGGGAAGGACGGCGGCACCTCCGCAGCGTGCCACGGACGCCGTTACCTGTCCGAAATGCATGACGGCCAATGCGCAGGGCGCACGTTTCTGCAGTCAATGCGCCACGTCGCTGGGTCCAGTGGTATGCGGAAAATGCAATGTTGCGCTGGCGACCGGCGCGAGGTTCTGCAGCCAGTGCGGCAGTCCGGTCACTGGATGACGCCCGCCGTTAAACTGGCGCTTCTTACGCTTCCGCCCCTTCTCGCAGCAGGCGCCGGGGCGCTCGTCGTATCCGTGAAGACGCCCGGTGCCCGCACAACCAGTGTCATCCAGCATTTCACCGGCGGCATCGTGTTCGCAGCTGCGTCCCTGGGGTTACTGCTCCAGGACAGAACGCACACGACGACCCCAGTCGTCATCGGCTCCGTACTGGGCCTGTTGCTGACGCTGGCATCCGGCAGATGTGCGACCGGCTGGAGAGGTGGTTGGAAGATGCAACGCTGCCGACAGGTCTGATCATCGTCACGGCCATCGACCTCATCGTCGATGGTCTGGTACTTGGTATCGCATTTTCGGCGGGCGAACAGACGGGCCTCATCCTCACGATAGCTCTCACGCTCGAGGTGCTTTTTCTCGCGCTGTCGGTGAGCGCCGCGCTCAACGTTGCGCGCACAAGCAGGCTGTGGACGCTCGCCGTACCGGTCGTGCTCGCCGCATTGCTGAGCATATCCGCGGTTGGCGGCCACGCGTTGTTCGCCGGCTCACTGCGCGCGGGGCAACGTGCAGCCGCGATCATGAGCCTGATCCGGTCGGCGCAGCTTAACGGCCATGATCCGTACGCCTACCTGAAAGAGGTGCTTACCCGACTGCCCACGCATCGTGCCGACGACATCGCGGCGCTGCTTCCGCATCGCTGGACGCTCGCCGCGGCTTGATCAGCGGCACCTCACGAGTCTCGGTGCCTTTACCGGGTGCTTACCGATGTTGAGCACTATCGCTTAGCTGAACGTAACGGCTGCGATCACGACGTCTGAAAGAGATGGCCGCGCAAATTCGGACAGTGGGATCAGTGGAACGCTCGGGGCCTGAGCCGGCGATAATGCCGACAAAGGAACCAGAAAGATGACGAAGAGAACCCGACGGACGCACTCAGCCGTGTTAAAAGCGAAAGTGGCGATGGCGGCGGTCAAGGTGAGCGGACGCTAGCCGAACTGGCGCAGCAGTTCGATGTGCACCGGGCATCCGCTTGTCCATGGACGGCAAACGTGCCGAGCGACAAAAACAGCCTGGTGCTGCACGGCGATAACGGCGCGACGCTGCGTTGCGATGGCCCCGCACGTCGGCAGCAAACAGCCTCTGGCTGCATGAATCAGGCGGCAACTACATTGACGCGCGCCGATCTACCAACCTCAACACCTGTCGCGCCGGACATGACGGAATTGTCATCTTCGCCTCATGTTCGCACTGCGGCCGGTCCGTAGCATCGGTCGCAAACCGTTACCGCAGAACTGAACATGTTCAAGCTCAACCTCGCCGTGGCCATCGTTTTCGCGATGGCCGCGACGGCTCATGCGCAGCCATCGCTGTCGCCGGGGCCGGCCCCGGCTGCCGCCGCCGCGCCGATCGGCGCACCGCCGTCCGACGCACTTCCTGCATCGTCATTGACGCTTGCCGACGCGCTCGCGGTCGCCGCCCGAAACAACCCGGCGCTGCGCGGCGCGCGCGCGGATGTCGATGCATCGGCCGGCGCGCTGATGCAGGCAGGCGCGCGCCCGAATCCCGAAGTGTCGTTTCTGCAGGAAGGCTTCAGCCGCGCGGAACGCACGTCGACCGCGCTGATCAACCAGACGATCGAACTGGGCGGCAAGCGTCGCGCGCGGCTCGACGTCGCGTCGTATGGCCGCGAATCGGCCAGCGCATCGCTCGACGAGCAGGGCGCCGTCGTGCGCGCCGACGTGATCGCAGCCTTCTACGGGCTGCTCGCCGCGCAGCGCCAGCTTCAGGTGACCGAGGAGTCGGCCGCGATCGCCGCGCGCTCCGCGGATCTGGCAGCCCGTCGCGCGCAGGCCGGCAAGGTGTCGCCGGTCGAGGCGACCAAGGCCCAGGTGGCGGCGGCCGGCGTGCAGATCGAAGTCGTGACCGCGCGTGGCCGTGTCGACGTTGCGCGCGAGAAGCTGAACGCGGTGATGGGCGAAGCGCGCAACGACCCGCTTGCGGTGCTCGGCGACCTCGAAGCCGTACCGTCGGTCGAGCCGCTGTCCGCGCTGACTGCGCGGCTCGATGATGCGCCGCTCGCGCGAATCGCGCGTGCCGAAATGCTGCGCTCGAACGCGGCCGTGTCGTTGGAGCGCGCGCGCCGCATCCCGGACGTGACGGTCAGCGCCGGCGTGAAGCGCGTGACCACGGGCGGCGTGCCCGACAACCAGGCGGTGGTCGGTGTGTCGATCCCGATTCCGCTGTTCAACACGAACAAGGGCGCGCTGCTCGAGGCGACGCACAAGGCCGAGCGCGCGAACGCCGATCTCGACCGCGAACGCACGCGGCTGCGGCTTGAACTGACGCAGGCATACGCCAATTTCGAGGCCGCCGAGCAGGAAGCGCAGCGGCTGAAGTCCGACATCCTGCCGGCCGCGCGCGTCGCGCTGGACGCGATGTCGCGCGGCTACGAACTCGGGAAGTTCAGCTTCCTCGACGTGCTCGACGCGCAGCGCACGCTGTTCCAGGGGCAGTCGCAATACGTCCGTGCGCTTGCCGACGCGCATACGGCCCGTGCCGATATCGGCCGGCTCGTCGGCACGCCGCTCGCGGCCGGCGCGCAATGAGCGCCCCTCTTAACTGAAGGATCATCATGTCACGCAGCAGAATCTTCATCATTGCGGCGGCCGTGCTCGGCGGCGCAGGAATCGTGATCGGCGCGCTCGCCGTCACGCGGGGCGGGAGCGGCGCATCGGCGCCGACGACCGCCGAATCCGCCCAGCCGGCCGAGGGCGCCGGCGCGCACGGCGGCGTCGTGCTGAAGCGCGGCAAGCTGTCCGTCGAGATCGTGATGACGGAAAAGCCCGGCGATGCGCGGCTCGTCGTCTATCCGTTCGTCGACGGCAAGCCCGCGACCAACGGCGTGACCGTGTCCGGCACGCTGGTGCGGTACGACCGCACGCACGAGCCGTTGCGGTTCGACGCGGCCGGCCAGAAGTTCGTGTCCGCACAGTCGGTCGCGAAGCCGCACGTATTCGATGCGACGATCGACGTGAAGGCCGGCAACGACGCCGCATCGTTCCCGTTCGCGCGCGCCGACGGCGCGGTCGCGCTGACCGACGCGCAACTGGCGACGTCGAAGATCGCGCTCGCGAAGGCCGGCCCCGCGCAGATTGCGACGCCGTTCCAGTTGCCGGGCGAGATCAAGTTCAACGAGGATCGCACCGCGCACGTGGTGCCGCGCGTGGCCGGCATCGTCGAACAGGTATCGGTGTCGCTCGGGCAGAACGTCGCGAAAGGGCAGGTGCTCGCCGTGATCGCGAGCACCGATCTGGCGGACCGCCGCAGCGAACTGCTGACGGCCGAGCGCCGGTTGTCGGGTGCGCGCGCAACCTACGAGCGCGAACGCACGCTGTGGCAGGAGCGCATCTCGGCCGAACAGGATTATCAGCAGGCGCAGGTGCAGTTGCGCGAGGCCGAGATCGCCGTGCAGAACGCGCGACAGAAGCTCGCCGCGCTGAACGCGCCGGCGGGCGCGGGCGCGCTGAACCGTTATGAACTGCGTGCGCCGTTCGCCGGCACGATCGTCGAGAAGCATGCGACGCCCGGCGAGGCGATCGCCGCCGATGCGAGCATGTTCGTGATCTCCGACCTGTCGACCGTGTGGGCCGAGATGGCCGTGCCGGCGCAGCGGCTGAACGACGTGCGCGTGGGCCGCGATGCGACCGTCAGCGCGACCGCGTTCGAATCGCGTTCGAGCGGCCCGATCGCGTACGTCGGTTCGCTGCTCGGCGAACAGACGCGTACCGCGCCGGCGCGCGTCGTGCTGCCGAACCCCGACGGCGTGTGGCGCCCGGGGATGTTCGTGAACGTGTCGGTCGACGCGGGCCGGCAGGGCGTGCCGCTCGCGGTCGCGAGCGACGCGCTGCAGGACGTCGACGGCGCGCCGTCGGTGTTCGTGCGTTCGCCGAAGGGTTTCGTCGCACAGGCCGTCGAAACGGGGCGGCGCGACGAACGCGCGACCGAAGTGCTGAAGGGGCTTAAGCCGGGCCAGGAATACGCGGCGACGAACAGCTTCGTGCTGAAGGCCGAACTCGGCAAGGGGAGCGCGGAACATGAATGAGCAGCAATACGCGTGCGCCGTGGCGCGACTGGCAGCCCGTTATGCGGCGCGCCTTCCGATCCGCCGGGTGACCGGCCGCGCGGCGCGCCCGGTACGGGCGACCGTACCCCGTTTCAAGGAATCCCGACATGTTTGAGCGCCTGATCCGCTTTGCGATTGCGCACCGCTGGCTCGTGATGCTCGCGATCGCGGCCGTGGCCGCGCTGGGCGTGTTCAGCTACCAGCGGCTGCCGATCGACGCGGTGCCCGACATCACGAACGTGCAGGTGCAGATCAACACGTCCGCGCCCGGCTACTCGCCGCTCGAGGCCGAGCAGCGCATCACCTATCCGGTCGAGACCGCGATGGCCGGGCTGCCGGGGCTGGAACAAACGCGTTCGATCTCGCGCTACGGGCTGTCGCAGGTCACCGTGATCTTCAAGGACGGCACCGACATCTACTTCGCGCGTCAGCTCGTCAACGAGCGCATCCAGGAAGCGAAGGACAAGCTGCCGGCCGGCGTCGCGCCCGCGATGGGCCCGACGTCGACGGGCCTCGGCGAGATCTACCTGTGGACTGTCGAAGCCGACGCCAATGCGCGCAAGCCCGACGGCACGCGCTACACGGCGGCCGACCTGCGCGAGCTGCAGGACTGGGTCGTGCGGCCGCAACTGCGCAACGTGCGCGGCGTGACCGAGGTCAACTCGATCGGCGGCTACGTGAAGGAGTATCGCGTCGCGCCGAATCCGGCGAAGCTGATGTCGTACGGGCTGACGCTCGCTGACGTCGTGCGGGCGCTCGAGCGCAACAACGACAACGTCGGCGCCGGCTACATCGAAAAGCGCGGCGAGCAGTATCTCGTGCGCGTGCCGGGCCAGGCGCGCACTGTCGACGACATCGCGAACATCGTGCTGACCAACGTCGGCGGCGTGCCGGTGCGGATGAAGGACGTCGGCGTGGTCGACGTCGGCCGCGAACTGCGCACCGGCGCCGCGACGTCGAACGGCGAGGAAGTCGTGCTCGGCACGGTGTTCATGTTGATGGGCGAGAACAGCCGGACGGTGTCGAAGGCCGTCGCCGCGAAGATGGAGGACGTGAACCGCACGCTGCCGGCCGGCGTGAAGGCGATTCCGGTGTACGACCGCACGGTGCTCGTCGAGAAGGCCGTCGCGACCGTGAAGAAGAACCTGCTCGAGGGCGCGGTGCTCGTGATCGCCGTGCTGTTCCTGTTCCTCGGCAACATCCGCGCGGCGCTGATCACCGCGCTCGTGATTCCGCTGTCGATGCTGATGACCTTCACGGGGATGGTCAACGCGAAGGTGAGCGCGAACCTGATGAGCCTCGGCGCGCTCGACTTCGGGATCATCGTCGACGGCGCGGTGGTGATCGTCGAGAACTGCGTGCGGCGGCTCGCGCATGCGCAGGCGGCGGCCGGGCGGCCGCTCACGCGCGACGAGCGTTTCGCCGAAGTGTTCGGCGCATCGCAGGAGGCGCGCCGCGCGCTGATCTTCGGGCAACTGATCATCATGGTCGTGTACCTGCCGATCTTTGCGCTGACCGGCGTCGAGGGCAAGATGTTCCACCCGATGGCGATCACGGTCGTGATGGCGCTCGCTGCCGCGATGGTGCTCACCGTCACGTTCATTCCGGCGGCCGTCGCGCTATTCATCGGCGAGCGGGTCGAGGAGAAGGAGAACCGGCTGATGCGCTGGGCGCGGCGTGCGTACGAACCGGTGCTCGCCGCGTTCATGACGCGCCCGGCACGCGTGATGATCGGGGCGGGCGCGATCGTGCTCGCCACGCTCGGACTCGCCACGCGGCTCGGCAGCGAGTTCATCCCGAGCCTCAACGAAGGCGACCTGGCCGTTGCCGCATTGCGAATTCCCGGCACGAGCCTGTCGCAGTCGGTCGAGATGCAGAAGTCGATCGAGAAGACGCTGAAGGCGCGCTTCCCCGAGATCGAGCGCGTGTTCGCGCGCACCGGCACGGCCGAGATCGCGGCCGACCCGATGCCGCCGAACCTGTCGGACGGCTACATCATGCTGAAGCCGGCCGACACGTGGCCCGACCCGAAGAAGCCGCGCGAGCAGCTCGTGAGCGAGATCGAGGAAGCGCTCGCCGAGCTGCCGGGTAACGCCTACGAGTTCTCGCAGCCGATCCAGCTGCGCTTCAACGAACTGATCTCGGGCGTGCGCAGCGACGTCGCCGTGAAGATCTTCGGCGACGACATGGCCGTGCTGAACCAGACCGGCGAACAGATCGCGGCCGCGTTGCGGAAGGTGCCGGGTGCGTCGGAGGTGAAGGTCGAGCAGACCACGGGCCTGCCGGTGCTGACCGTCAACCTCGACCGCGACAAGCTCGCGCGCTACGGCGTGAGCGTCGCCGACCTGCAGGATTCGGTGGCCGCGGCCGTCGGCGGGCAGAAGGCCGGTACGCTGTTCCAGGGCGATCGCCGCTTCGACATCGTCGTGCGGTTGCCCGACGAGCTGCGCACCGACATCGAGGCGATCAAGCGGCTGCCGATCGCGCTGCCCGCGCCGACGGCCGGCGCCGGCGCACCGCTCGCGGCGGCGCCGTACGTGCCGCTCGCGGAGCTCGCGACGATCGACGTGGCGCCCGGCCCGAACCAGATCAGCCGCGAGGACGGCAAGCGGCGAGTGGTCGTCAGCGCGAACGTGCGCGGGCGCGACGTCGGCTCGTTCGTCGCCGATGCGCGCGAGCAGTTGCAGCAGGACGTGCGCGTGCCGGCCGGCTACTGGGTGTCGTGGGGCGGGCAGTTCGAGCAGTTGCAAAGCGCGAGCGAGCGCCTGAAGCTCGTCGTGCCGCTCGCGCTGTTCATGGTGTTCGTGCTGCTGTTCGTGATGTTCAACAACGTGAAGGACGGCTTGCTCGTATTCACTGGCATTCCGTTCGCGCTGAGCGGCGGGGTCGTGTCGCTGTGGCTGCGCGGGATTCCGCTGTCGATCACGGCGGCGGTCGGCTTCATCGCGTTGTCCGGCGTGGCCGTGCTCAACGGTCTCGTGATGATCTCGTTCATCCGCAACCTGCGCGACGAAGGGGAGCCGCTCGACGCCGCGGTGCGCGACGGCGCGCTCACGCGGCTGCGGCCCGTGCTGATGACCGCGCTGGTCGCGTCGCTCGGCTTCCTGCCGATGGCGTTCGCGACCGGCACCGGCGCCGAGGTGCAGCGCCCGCTCGCGACGGTCGTGATCGGCGGTATCCTGTCGTCCACCGCGCTGACGCTGCTGGTGCTGCCGGTGCTGTACCGTGTCAGCCACGCGGTGTCGTGGCGCGCGGCGTTGCGCGGCGGGTTCGGCGCGGGCATGATGCGCCGGCTGCGTTTCTTCAAGGGTAATGCGTGATGCGAATTCTGATTGTCGAGGATGAACCGAAGACGGGCGCGTATCTGCGCAAGGGGTTGACCGAGGCCGGCTACGTCGTCGACTGGGTCGAGGACGGCATCACGGGCCAGCATCAGGCCGAAACGGAGGAGTACGACCTGCTCGTACTCGACGTGATGCTGCCGGGGCAGGACGGCTGGACGCTGCTGCAGAACCTGCGGCGCAGCAAGTCGACGCCCGTGCTATTCCTGACTGCGCGCGACGACGTCGGCGATCGCGTGAAGGGCCTCGAACTCGGCGCCGACGACTATCTCGCGAAGCCGTTCGACTTCGTCGAACTCACCGCGCGCATCAAGTCGATCCTGCGGCGCGGCCAGCCGCGCGATTCGAACACGCTGCGCGTGGCCGATCTCGAACTCGACCTGACGCGCCGCAAGGCCACGCGGCAGGGCGACACGATCCTGCTGACCGCGAAGGAATTCGCGCTGCTGTGGCTGCTGATGCGCCGCGAGGGCGAGATCCTGCCGCGCGCGACGATCGCATCGCAGGTGTGGGACATGAACTTCAACAGCGACACGAACGTCGTCGATTCGGCGATCCGGCGGCTGCGCTCGAAGATCGACGACGCATACGAACCGAAGCTGATCCACACCGTGCGCGGGATGGGCTACGTGCTCGAAGCGCGCGGCGGCGCGGCCGCATGATCGCGCGCCTGCTGCCGCGCACGCTGCGCGGACGCCTGACCGCGCTGATCGTCCTGTCGACGTCGGTGATCCTCGCGTCGAGCGGCGTCGCGCTTTACGAAGCGCTGAGCAACCGCGTCGAAACGACGTCGGCCGAGCAGATGGCCGGCATTTCCGCCGCATTGGGCACGCATCTGGCCGAAGCGCGCACGACGGCCGACGTCGCGCGCAACAGCGATATCTGGATCGACCAGTTGCACGGTCACCCGAACATGGACCTCGCGATCTTCGATGCCGCCGGGACGCGCATCGTCGGCACACCCGGCTTCCGTCCGTATGCGCCGCTGCTGTCGATGAACACAGGGCGCGTCCCCGTCGGCGTCGCGCCGCCGGGCGCACGGCACCAGTACCTGCTGACGGCCGTGCCGCTCGCCGGCGCGGGTGCGCCCGTGATGCGCGTCGCCGTGCAGTACGATCGCAGCGCCGACGTGCTGCTGTTGCGCACGCATGCTTATACGATCGTCGTGATCGAGGTGTTCGGCGTGGTGCTCGCGGCCGCGATCGCGTACGGCATCGCCGCGCTCGGGCTGAGCCCGCTGCGGCGGTTCGCCGCGCGTGCCGAGCAGATGTCGACGAGCCAGCTCGCGCATCCGCTGCCGGAACTCGATACGTCGGGCGAGCTGAAGGAGCTCGAGCATGCGTTCAACGGGATGCTCGAACGGCTGAACGAATCGTTCACGCGGCTGAGCCAGTTCTCGTCGAATCTCGCGCACGACATGCGCACGCCGCTCACGAACCTGCAGGCGGCCGCGCAGGTCGTGCTGTCGCAACCGCGCAGCGCGGACGAATACCGGAGCGTGATCGAGTCGAGCATCGACGAATACCAGCGGTTGTCGCGGATGATCGAGGACATGCTGTTTCTCGCGCGTTCGGAACAGGCCGGCACGTCGATCAGCGTGCGGCGGCTGAATGCGGCCGAGGAAGCGGAGCGGGTGGCCGGATACTACGAGCCGCTGGCGGAAGATGAAGGCGTGACCGTGAAGGTCGACGGCCACGCGTGGGTCGACGCGGATCTGACGCTGTACCAGCGCGCGTTGAGCAATCTGCTGTCGAATGCGCTGACCTATGCGCCGCGCGGCAGCGTCGTGACGATCGATTGCGTCGAGCAGGGTGGTGCGACGACGATCGCCGTGTCCGATACGGGGCCCGGCATTGCCGCCGAGCATGTCGGGCGGATTTTCGAGCGCTTCTATCGCGTCGATCCGTCGCGGCACAATTCGGCATCGGGCACGGGGCTCGGCCTCGCGATCGTCCGGTCGATCATGGACAACCACGGCGGCGAATGTGGCGTCGACAGCGAGCCGGGCCGCCGCACGACCTTCTGGCTGCGCTTTCCGCGACGGCCGGCCAAGTCGAAGCGGACGCCGGCCGCTAGCGCATAGCGGCGCCAGTACGTGGGGCCGCGCGTGGGTCCCAGAGCGCTAGCGCCTGCCACGTTACCCTCGATCAGTCCTTAGCGAGATATTACCGCTGGGCCAGATTATCGTGCTGGTCGGCCTGCGGGGCTTTCTCACCCGCATGCACTGAGATTCCGTGCAGTTCCTTGTTGCGCGAGACCATGTCCTTTGTCGGCGGGTATTGCGTCTTGCCCACCGGTACGACGCCTTCATGTTGCGCCTGCTTCAGCTCCTCTATGACCTGTGCGCGGGTCTTGCCTTGCGCCTGCGTCTGTGCGTGAGCAGCTTGCACGGCCATGCCGAGCGACATCGTGGCGGTGAGGAACAGAGTAGCCAATTTTGCGGTCTTCATTGTGAATACTCCTTGATTTGAACGAGGCCGCCGGGTGGCGAACCATGAGCCCAGTATGCAAAGACGGCCGTGCGCTACCGTGATCGAAAGATGAAAAATGCGTCAGATTCGGGGGCGTCACGGCAATTGCGGCATATGCGTGCGGCATGACGAAATTGTCATGTTCGCATCATGAATGCGATGCGCGGAAGGCGGAACATCGAGTCAGCCGCCTGCCGATGGCGTGGACGGCATTCGCGCCGTTCGCAAGCAGCAGGATCGAAAGCGGGCGGTCCTGCCTCGATTTCATTACAGGTCGAAAATTGCATCGTCCCGCCATTCGCCTCGCCTTGATCGCAGTCCTGATCGTCTCGCTGTTCGCGGGCTGCGCGTCGACACGTTCCGGCACCACGGCCACCGCCCCTGCCGCCGCGCGCAAGCCCGCGCCGGTCGACCTGACGGCTGGCGAGCAGGTCGACTATGCCGGGCATCGCTGCGGCAATCCGAACCTGTATGTGAAAACGCATCCATGCCTATTCCCGCAGCGCAATTCCGTGCGGTGATCGTCGGACACGCGTAAAGAGAAAATGGCCCGGCACTCGACGAGTCCGGGCCTAACGCGGGATCGTGCCATACGACATCGACCCGCTGCGTGGGTGTGAACGAGCGTGGCCCGTCACCGTTCCGATCGTAGCGGCGCGACGCATCGTGGACCTGATCCGAACATGAAATTTCCGTTACGAGGCGCGCATGGTTGGCCGCCGCGATTCAGAACCGGTGACGCAACCCGAGATTGACGATGCCCTGCGTGCGCGTGCCGCCATAGCCGTACGAGCCGATCGACGCCTGCGCCGTTTGGGTGCCGCCGTCGACCGTGCGCTGTTCCCCGTTCGCACGTTGCCAGGCACCGACCGCGTAGAGATCGGTGCGCTTCGATAGCACGTAGTCGGCGCCGGCCGATACCTGATGGTAGGTCGCGCTCGTATCTCCACGGGCCTTCGTGTAGCTGTAGCCGACGCCGACGAGCAGGTTGGCCGTTGCCTGGTAGTTGAAGAACCCGCGTGCGGTGTCGTATTTCTGCGTGCTTCGGAATACCGACATCGCATCAGCCTTGTACAGCGCATTGCTGTAGTCGACACCGACCGCGAAGGGCGCGAAGTTGTAGCGCAGCGCGCCGCGCGCGATGCCGATCGATTTCGCCGAGATGTAGCCGCCGTTGACCAGCGACCCATCGAACGTGCCGTCGGAAGTGCCGTTCCAGCCGGTGCGGATGCCGTTGGCGAGCGACGAACGGTTGGCCGCGTAGTAGTAGCCGCCCGCGACATCGACCGGGCCGTTGCTGTATGAAAGGCCGGCCGACCAAGTTTGCCCGGCACCGCTCTTGCCAGCCACGCCGCCGAGCGCATACATGCCGACGAATTGGAATCCGCCGATCGTCGGCGACGTGTACTTCACCGCGTTGTCGGTTCGCGACGACGTGTCGTAGTTATCGACGTCGCCGGGTGTTGCATACACGCTGCCGAAATAGAAGTCGCCGGTCACGGGCCACGCGACATCGGCAAGCGCGTCGTACTGGCGGCCGAGCGTCAGGGTGCCCCAGCGCGAGCTTTCCAGTCCGACGAACGCCTGCCGGCCGAACATCCGGCTGCCTTGCCCGAGCGCGCCGGTGTTCGGGTTGAAGCCGTTTTCCAGCGTGAAGATCGCCTTCAGCCCGCCGCCGAGATCCTCCGCGCCTTTCACGCCGAAGCGGTTGCCGAGCAGATTGCCGTTGCCGAGACCGACGAGATTCTTGCCGTCCGCACTGGCGTTCCATACATAGGTGAGCGACGTATCGAACAGGCCGTAGAGCGTGACTTCCGTCGCATGGGCCACTTGGGCTGTCGTCAGCAGCGCCGCCGACATCGTCACAAGCCGAACTGGTGTTTTCATGGTGTGTCCCTGAAGTTCAAGATGGTCGTTCCGTGCATCGTTCGACCCCGGTGCCGAGCTTTGCGGCGGCGGGCCGGAATATCGCGATCGCGCTGGCGATTCTGGAAAGCGTTCGAATCGTGGAGGTGAGGGACAAATGAGAAAAATGTCATCGCCGCCTCATGAGCGTCGAAACATGCGACGAATTTCATTCGCAGTGCAATGCAGGAGATGCCGGAACGGTGACGAAACCGTCATGCGGCGATCACGTTTCCGCACCGCCACCGGATCAAAGTGAAGGCTCGAGTCACGGATTTCCAGCAAGGAGCGAACGCCTTGAACATGCCGCGACCGATGATAGTCATCGCCGCTGCCGCGTTATCGATTGCGGCCTTTTCGCGAGCAGCGGCCGAGCAGCAGAAGACCCGGCAAGAAGTCCGCCAGGAACCGGTGCGCGCGCGCCACGATGGCGTGATCCCAAGCCCGAAACAAGATTACCCGGCGAGCCCGGCCACCGTCGCGCGCAACCAGGAAATCCATCGTGCAACGCTGCATCGCGGCGAGGCGGCGCCGATGGTCGATGCGCACGACAACCGCTTTCCGGTTCGCTGATCGTTCGTTCGCGGCCGACCGCCGCGGTGCCGGCCACCGCACCCCATAAGAAGAGGAGCGCGTCATGCGCAATATCGCGAAAGGAATCGTGCTTGTGGCATGTCTGATGTCGACGGCCGCGATGGCGGCCGGCTGGCCGGAGCGTGCGCTGTCGCATGCGTCGGCACACGACGTCGACCAGCGAGCTAACGAGCGGATGCGTTGCGAATTCGCGGCCGTGCCGGTCGGTGCGTGGACCGCGACGTTCATGCGCGGGCAATGCGAAGTCGACAACGGTCGGCTGACGTTCGTTCCTGCCGATGTCGGCGACGAGTCGACCGCCGCGGCGAAATGGATCGTGCTCGGCGACGTTCGCACCGCGTCGCATCAGTCACGCAAGCTGAAGGAACAGCTGCAGCTGACCACGCGCGACGAAGTGATCGCGCTGAACGTGCTGACCGACGACGGCAGTCGCAAGTCGCGCGAGCATGCGATCGATCTGTGGACTGCGCTGCGCAACGAGGGTGTCACGCCGGTCAACGGCACGCGGATCGTCGATACCTATCCGACCGGCGCGACGACCTGGTAGCCGTCGCGCCGTCGCGTGCGGCTCATCCGGCTTTCACCGATCCTTCGATCAGGAGGAACACGATGAAGCCGATGAAGAACGAAGCCGTCGCGAACGGTGTTTCGGGCACTTCGTGGGCTTCGACCAGCAGTTCCTCGGTGACGAGGTACAACAGCGCGACCGTGCCCAGTCCCAGCAGCGCCGCATAGATATTCGCCGGCAGCCCGGCGAACGCCACATTGCCGGCAACGGCCGCGACGCTCAACAGCGCCGCGAGCGCGACCGGCACGACGATCGACAGCAAGCGCCCGATGTCGGCCGCGGCCAGCGCCGCGCTGACCGACAGCGCGAGGAACAGCACCTCGAGCGTCAGCGCGACGGTCAGGATGATGCCGCTTTCGTCGCTTGCGGAAAAAGCGATGCCGAGCACCAGGCCGTCGACGACGAGGTCGATCGCGGTGACGATGATCAGGCTGACCGGCAACCGCGCTGCCTCGAAGCGCGTCTCGATCGCGCCCGACAGCGCGTGGATCGCCAGCATCAGCGCAAGGCCGAGCACGAAGCCGACGACGACCGGAAACAGCGCATGCTCGCGGTCCTGTGGCAGCAGTTCGAGCGCTGCGGCCGCGAACACGATGCCGCCGGTGAAATGCTGAATCACGCTTGACGTTTTTGGCCCAGGCGCGCGCCACGCGGCCGCGAGGGCGCCGAAAAAGGCCGCCAGGATGGGCGGTAACGTGAGCAACGCAAGCTTCGCGGTCGATGTCATGAGGCCTCTCAGCGGTTGGTGTGCCGCAGCGGGAGCTGCGTTGCACAATCGTACGCGCCGGGTGTCGCCTCGGCACGAACCGGGGATTGAATAGCTTGAAGCCGCTTCAGGGTCAAGCGGTTTGATGCGGTCGCACCGGCAAGCCGGCGCGACCGCTCTGGTCAAACCCGCGCGAGGAATTGGTCGAGATCCGAGCAGGTCGTCGATATGCTCGATGCCGTTCGATAGCCGCACAGCTTCTTCTTTCACGCCGGCGTCCGCGAGTTCGGCCGGCGACAGCCCGCGGTGCGCGATCGAGGTTGGAAGCATCGCGAGCGACTTCTATCGTCGATGTTGATGAGCTGCGTGAACGGATTCAGCACGTCGTGGAACTTCGCACTGCCGTCGCGGCCGCCTTTCATGCCGAGTGTCAGACTGCCCCGGCGCGCGGCACAGCAGGTAGATGAATTTCAATTGATGAACTATCCAATATCAGATTTGGGCCGATAATTAACATTATCTGTCCAGCGACATTTTTGACTTAAACTGGCGTGCATGAAAACGCGTGAGACCGAACCCATCGCCTTTCCTGACGATGCCGAACTGGCCGCGCTGCGTGCCTGGTACGCCGGGCTCGGCGCTCGAGCGGCAGTCGCCCGCTATCTGGGCGACCGCAAGGCGCCAGGGGCCTCCGCGCGAGGCGTACTCGGCCGCATCCGGCGCGCGCTGGTCGCGTTCGCGACGAGCCGTCACCGGGTCGATCTGGCGGAAGCCTTCGGCGAGCGGTCCGCCGCGTCGGCCGACACCGTTGCGCGCGCGATCGAGACGTTGCGCAGCCTGCCAGCACCCGTGCCGCACATCGCCGACGAGATTGACCAATGGTTGCCGCCGCGCGCGGTGGCCGCGCTGCGGGCGCATGGCATCCGGACGCTGGCCGAGCTGACCGTGCGGATTCCGCGCCGGCGCCGCTGGTGGATCGCGATTGCAGGTCTCGGCGTCGCCAGTGCGCGCCGAGTGGAGGCGTTCTTTGCTGCCCATCCGGCGCTGACCGAACGGGCGCGGGCGCTGATCGTCGCGGCACCGGCCGGGGACATCGTGCCGTGGGAGCAGTTGCGTGTGCCGCACGAAGTCGACGGCTCGCACGGACAGTTCCGCGCACCGCGGGCCGCCTGCCTGCTCAATGCATCCAACGACTACGAGGCAGTCCAGTCCTGGCTGTCGCTACACGAATCGGCCGCCACCCAGCGCGCTTACCGCAAGGAAGCGGAGCGGCTGATCTTGTGGGCGATTGTCGAGCGCGGCCGCGCGCTGTCGTCGCTCACCACCGACGACGCGATTGCGTACCGGGCATTCCTGCGCCGCCCGACACCGCGCGAACGGTGGGTCGGGCCGTCGCGGCCGCGGCACAGTGTCGAATGGCGACCGTTCACCGGCGCGCTCGCGCCCCGATCAGCGGCATACGCCCTGAACGTGCTGTCGGCGCTGTTTCGATGGCTGATCGAGCAGCGCTACGTGCTCGCGAATCCGTTTGCGGGAGTGAAGGTCAAGAACCATGCGCCGCGCGCCGGATTGGACGTGTCGCGCGGCTTCTCCGAGGGCGAGTGGTTGCTGATCCGCACGCTGGCCGACGGCCTGGAATGGTCGTATGGCTGGAGTGTGCCGGCCGCTCAGCGCTTGCGGTTCCTGCTGGACTTCGGCTACGCAACCGGCTTGCGCGCGAGCGAACTGGTCGGCGCGACGCTCGCCGACATTCGCCGGGACGAACACGGCGATCACTGGCTGCACGTGCTCGGTAAGGGCGGAAGACGTGGGAAGGTGACGTTGCCGGCGCTGGCCCGGACGGCGCTCGACCAGTATCTCGTGCAGCGGAGCCTGCCGGTCACGCCCGCGCGCTGGAGCCCGGCGACGCCGCTCGTCGCGAGTCTCGACGAGGACGGCGCACGCATCGAAAGCACGCGGCTTTGGCGGGTGTTGAGACGGTTCTTCGTGCTGGTCGCCGATGCGATCCAGGACGAGCGGCCCGCGACCGCGGAGAAGTTGCGCCGCGCGAGCCCGCATTGGATGCGCCACACGCACGCGTCACACGCGCTGGCGCGGGGCGCCGAGCTGATCATGGTGCGCGACAATCTACGCCACGCGTCGATCTCGACAACGTCGACCTATCTGCACAGCGATGAAGTGCAGCGGGCTCGGCAGTTCGATCAGGCTTTTGCTCCGCGGAAATGAGCGGCGAGCCACAGAGAGCCGCGTTAAAGCGCCAGATTTTGCACCTGAAGGGCGCAATTCCGCGAAATCGATGGTTTCATAAGCTTATGATTTTTAGGTGAATTTTTAGATAAACCGCCAGATTTTGCACGAAAAGGACGATTGCCCCTAATCGAGCGTGCAGGTTTCGGTATCGAGCGGATCGGTACCGGATATGCGCCAGGACCTCGATGCTTTACTTACCTTTACGAAGGCATCGCACGGAAGCCCTAAGAACAGGTAATCAGGACCGATCGAACATCGGCGTGATATCGGCGCCGGGCACCGTAGGTATCCGCCATCCATTGACCGCGAAACACCACCTTCCAAACTGATCACGTTCGCCGAAACGGCTGATCATCGTCACCGAAATCCGCAATGTACTTGCAGACGAAGCCGCCGATCGATCCGTCGGGCTTGAAGCGCTGGCGCAAGCGGCTGGGCGAAGCCGGCGTCGAAGAACTGCTGGCCGAGACGATCGGAGTAGCCAAACGGGCCCAAGTCGTCAAGAGCTCGAGTCCGAAGTGCGTGATCGTCGACACGACAGTGATGGAGAAGGCGATCGCGCATACCCCCGGAAGTTGAGTGCTTGGCGAAGGGCAAGGCACGCAAACCGTATGAGTTCGGCGTGAAGGTGTCGATCACGACCACGCACAAGGAAGGTTTGGTGGTGGGCGCGCTCGATGCCAGGTAACCCGTGCGACGGACATACGCTGGCCGAAGCACTGGAACAGGCGGCAATCCTGAGCGACGTCCAACCGGAGATCGCCGTCGCCGTCCGAGGCTACAAGGGAGTCGCCATTGACGGCGTGAAGATCTATCACCCGGGTTTGCGACGAGGCATCACGCGCGGCCTGCGGGCGATGATCCGGCGCCGAAGCGCGATTGAGCCAGCCATCGGGCCCATGAAGGCCGACGGCAAGCTCGATCGAAACTAGCTCAAAGGCGCGCTTGGCGACGCGATTCACGCAGTGCTGTGCCGTGTCTGCCACAATCTGCGGATGATACTGCGCAAGCTGCGGCTATTTTACGCCCCGATTCTCCCCGCTTTGCTCAATTTCAACACTGCTACGCTGTCGCCGGCGTGAGCCTATCTGCGCGACAATACGATTTGTTCAGGGCCGACCACTTAGTCGACAGTGCGCGGCGGATTCTCAGATGCATCATGCACTGGGAATCCGGTCGCGCTTTTAGGCGGGCTGTGCTCGACTCAATATTGAAATGTCCGGCCCAGACCAATCAAAACACGTGCCGCATCGCAACGCGAGTAAGGACTTGATTTGCCGTCGAGGAAGAAGACGCTGCCCCCGTGATATAGGCAGTATTCAGCGGAGCGATGCTATCGGTGCCACCGGACAGATGTTGATACATGCCCTGGACATACAAGTCAGTTCGCTTGGAAAGCTGGTAGTCCACCATCAGGCCGACCTGCTGCCATTTCGGGGATACATTTCCAGCGGTGCTGTTAAAACGTCCGCGAGTATAGTTGTACATTCCTCCGATATATGCATTTTTCGTGAATTGATATTTCGCATTGATCTCAAAATTATCAAATTTCAGCGAATTTGCCAAGTTATCGAAGTTTCCGACATAAACCGAACTCGACGTGTTTTTGAGGTCCGTATGTGAATAGACGAAGCCGATCATCGCGTCGTTCGTAATTTGATAATTGATGCCGGCACCCCAGACACGTTGGCGACCGGCGACGAACGAGGTGTCGTCCGTTGCGAGTGATCCAATCGACGTGCCGCCGGGGTTGTTGATCTGCATGTATGCTGCGGCGATTGAAAGCGGGCCGCCTACATACTGGGCACCGACGCTGTATGCGCGATTGTTGGCAAAACCAGAGGCTTGGTTACTGAACCCGTACAGCCCCCCAAACGAGAAGCCGCCATACGTGTTGCTTGCAAATTTTACCGAATTGTTCAGCCGGAATGAATTGTCGGTGTTGTCGTTATCGAATGGATGGGAAAGGAGATAGCCACCCCAGTTCCCGTTTGCCGTCAGCGGCGCCAAGTAGTCCACTACCGAATCGTATTGACGGCCAAACGTCAATGTCCCCAAGCGATCACTCTGCAAGCCGACGTACGCCTGTCTGCCGAACATCCGTTTCCCTTGGCCTGCAGCGCCAGAGTTGACGTCGAAACCATTTTCCAGTTGGAAGACCGCTTTTGTGCCGCCGCCGAGATCTTCGACTCCTTTGAGGCCCCAACGGCTGCCTTGAGCGAACCCGCTCTGCATCTCGAAGTTGCTGTGACCGCCTACATTGTTCGTGTAGTTGATCCCCTCGTCGATCAAACCGTACAGCGTGACGCTGGACTGCGCGTGCGAAATGTACGGAATAGCCAGTATGCCAATGGCAAGGCTCGACTGGATTACTTTATTCATGCATCCCCCTTTTTCTTGAAGTGTTTCAAATGGATGTGTATGGCGGATAGCCGCGGATGAGGCACGCTTCGCCTTCGTCCAGATCCGAAGGATAAGAGTGCAAAAATTTACGGTTTTTGAAATACTGTAGTGACAGATTCGTGTTGTAGCTATCCTACATTACCGTTGTCGTCGGGGCGATGTTGCGCTTTGCTGGTGCCATCGCGAATGAAGTCCGTCACGAAGTCGATGAACCGGCGGACGCTGCGGGTCATGTATTTGTTGCTTGCGTACAGCATTTGCAGTTTCCGTTGACCGGTGACGACTCGGAATTGGGGTAGGACAGCCTTTAGGGTCTCTGATTCAAGGTCGCGGTGGACAAGCGCATGTGGAAGGCAAGCGATGCCGAGTCCTGCGATCGCCGCGTGGCGAACCATTACAGTGCTCGGCGCGCTCAACGCAGGACGGAGCGACGAGCGATATGGGATACCATCAAATTGAAACTCCCAAACGCGCTCGGTGCTGTCTGCTGCAAGGAGTGTTCGGTGGGACTCGAGATCGCTCGGATGTCGCGGCGTGCCGTGTTGTGCCAGGTAGATTGGGGATGCGACAACCACGTCATAAACTGGTGAGAGGGCGCGGTAGATGAGAGAAGAATCTTTAAGTTGAGTATCGAATGTGAACCAGATGTCAAAGTCGTTCGTAATCAGCTCCGGAATGCGCTCGACCAGTTCGACATCAAAGCTTATGCGAGGCTCTATGAGATTGAAGGCAGCAATGAGGTCGGCAAGAGCGCTCGCGGCAAATGCTTCCGGCGCTAGGATTTTCAATGTCCCGGTTGTTTCCCGGGCGTCGGACGTGACAGTCGATTCGAGGCAATCTAACCTATATAGTAGGTCCTTGCAGCCCTGCCAATATGCATGTCCCGCATCAGTCAGCGAAACATGTCGCGTGGTTCGGTTCAATAGGCGCACCTCTAAGTGCGCCTCCAGGGCAGCGACCCCTCTTGTGACCATCGCACTTGAAACACCCAATTGCCGCGCCGCGACGCCAAAGTTGAGCGTCTCGGCAACTCGAGTGAACATTCGCATTGCGGCTATCTGATTCATAATCACCAGCGAGACATGAATACGTAAGCATGATGACCTAGTGGCGACAGCTGGATGGCGTGCAAATTACAAGATTGTCATTTTGTGCGAGCCGGGCCAGAATCGTCGACCACATGACGGAACTAATGTTCGTCTGGCTTCGCCACGCGAAACCGGTGGCAATTCGGTCGGTCGTCTAAGGAACGATACAAGTGGAATGAGGAGCGCACGGTGACAGATCAACACAGCGGAATTGGGTCGCCTCACAAACCGACATCGGATTCGCATCAGACTGATATCAATAGCGTTCCGAGTCACGAGGCCGCAGACCAAACACATGATCCCCGTACGCACCACCACGGGCACGAACATGCTGCTCGCGCGGATGAGCATGTGGAGTCTCGAGACCCAGTGTGCGGGATGACGGTCACTGAAGACGCTCAGTTTCGCGACAGCTATAAGGGGCACCTCTACCGCTTTTGTGGCGAGCTCTGTCTGGCGAAATTTCAAGCGGCACCGGCCAAATATGTTGTCCCGTCTGCTCCCACGACGGCGGCGGCACCAAGTGGAACACTTTACACTTGCCCAATGCATCCGGAAATACGGCAGGATCATCCAGGCCAATGCCCGAAATGCGGCATGACGCTTGAACCGGTTCTCCCGAATCTTGAGGAAGGCGAAAACCCTGAGAGGAGCGATTTCCGGCGCCGATTTTGGTGGACGCTTCCGCTGACGCTCATTGTGTTCGTGTTGGCGATGTTTGGCCATCGTCTGGATTGGATGCCAGCGACCATCCAATCGTGGATCGAACTTGCACTGTCGGCACCCGTCGTGCTGTGGGCGGGATTTCCGTTTTTCGAGAGGTGTATCCAGTCCCTTGTCCACCGTAGTCCGAACATGTGGACGCTGATCGGCCTGGGGACGGGCGCAGCCTTTATCTACAGCGTGATCGCAACCGCTCTTCCGAGCGCCTTTCCAGCAACGTTCACTGCCCACGGCAGGATCGGCGTCTATTTCGAGGCTGCAGCTGTCATTATTTCGCTGACTCTGTTCGGCCAAATACTCGAACTTAGCGCGCGTGCGCAAACGTCCGCTGCGATCAAGGCGATATTGGGACTGGCCCCGAAGACCGCGCGGCGTCTTCGTGCCGACGGCATGGAAGACGACGTGCCACTGTCTGATGTGCACGTGGGAGACCTACTCCGGGTTCGCCCTGGCGAAAAAGTTCCGGTAGACGGTGTCGTGACCGATGGGTCCAGCTCGCTTGACGAGTCGATGATTACAGGGGAACCCATTCCAGTCACGAAGCACGTGGGTGACCATGTCATTGGCGCGACCATGAACACTTCCGGCAGCCTTGTCATCCGATCCGAGAGGGTTGGCTCGCAAACCGTCCTTTCGCAAATTGTCCAGATGGTGGCAGAAGCGCAGCGGTCTCGAGCCCCCATGCAGCGCATGGCGGACAAAGTCGCGGGCGCATTTGTCGTCGCGGTCGTCGGTATCGCCCTGCTGACCTTCCTCGCATGGGGCATGTTCGGTCCTGCGCCAAGCTGGGTATTCGGTCTGATCAACGCGGTCGCAGTACTCATCATCGCATGCCCATGCGCTTTGGGTCTTGCGACGCCGATGTCAATCATGGTGGCTAGTGGCAAGGGCGCCTCGAATGGCGTGCTCTTTCGTGATGCCGCGGCGATCGAAAACATGCGTAAAGTTGACGTGCTGATTGTCGACAAGACTGGCACCTTGACCGAAGGGCGGCCTGCATTCGAGTGCGCATTGGGCGTGAACGGGTATACAGACGAAAACGTCTTGAGATTCGCTGCGAGTATCGATCAGGGAAGCGAACATCCACTCGCGTCCGCGATCGTCGCCGCCGCTCGTGCGAGAGGTCTAGCCCTGGATCGCGCCGCAGACTTCGAATCGTCGACGGGTATGGGAGTCAGAGGGAGGATTGGAGCGCATCGACTTGCACTGGGCAATACCGTGTTAATGCAGAGCGAATCGATTTCTGTTCTACCTATTGCCGCTGAGGCAGAGCGACTGCGCACGCAGGGTGCGAGCGTCATGTATCTGGCAATCGACGGTCGCTTGGCGGGGCTCTTGTCGGTGGTAGACCCGATTAAGAGTACGACGCGTGAAGCGCTTGCAACCCTCAGGGCCGACGGTATCCGAGTTGTCATGGCGACGGGGGACGGCTTGAGAACAGCCCAGACCGTCGCTGAAAAGCTTGGAATTGAGGAGTTCCATGGCGAGGTAAAGCCAGCCGATAAGCTCGCGCTGGTGGCGCGTCTTCAGCGAGACGGGCACGTAGTGGGGATGGCCGGGGATGGGATCAATGACGCCCCAGCATTGGCAAAAGCGGATGTTGGGGTGGCCATGGGGACGGGGACGGATGTGGCAATGAATAGCGCACAGGTCACGCTAGTAAAGGGGGACCTGCGTGGCATCGCGCGAGCCAGAGAATTGTCCGATGCAGCCATCGCGAACATGAAGCAAAACCTGGCGTTCGCGTTCGTATATAACGCGTTGGGCGTGCCTTTGGCGGCCGGCGTGCTTTATCCTTTTACGGGGTTGCTACTATCACCGATGATCGCCGCGCTTGCCATGAGTTTGAGTTCAGCTTCAGTCATCATGAATGCGCTGCGTCTGCGTCATTCCAAGATTTAACCGCGCAATGCACGGCTGTGCTTTGGAGGGGGGGAGTATCTATCCGACGCTGACACCATCGTCGTGCGTTATTGAATCAGAGTACAAAACTCTGGTTACGTTCGAGAGGTTGGGGAGTATTCGTTCGTACCCCGCGCCTTAAAGGTTAGCGTGAATGACGTTTTCCCATTTTTGCTGACCACAGTAACATCGCCGTCGTGGAGGTTCATTATAGATTTTACGATTGCAAGGCCGAGGCCAGCATTTTTTGCCGAGCCATGCCTTGCATGGTCGGCACGATAGAATCGTTCAAACACGAAATCGATATGCTCTGGGGGGATCGCTTTCCCGACGTTTTCAACGCAAATCGAAGCTGTTGACGAAGTTTCGTATGATCGAATTGAAATAACGGAATTCGGCGATGCGTGTTCGACCGCATTCGACAGAAGATTCCCAACTGCCCGACGAAAGAGAATGGCATCGGCTGAAATCGTCGCGGCCCCATTGTTCTGCAGTGTCACATCTTTCTCATCTGCCGTGTTCTGAAAGTAAGATATGATTTTCGGGAGTTCCTCGTTTGTTTTAATTTTAACGAGATTGATGTGTTGAGTAGCGTTGTCTGTCCGGGCGAGAAAGAGCATATTTTCAATCATGCGCTGTAGTCGCTCGCATTCTTCAATATTCGACTCAATCAGTGTCTCGTATTCTTCGCTTCGGCGGGGGCGTGAAAGCGTGATTTGAGAGGAGCTGATGATATTGGCCAGCGGAGTACGCATATCGTGCGATAAGTCTGACGAAAATTGCGAGAGGCGCGTGAATGCTCGCTCCAGTCGGTCGAGCATTTTATTAATAGACGATGAAATCTCAACAAGCTCGATCGGACCTCGATCGATGTTTAATCGATCACTCAATCGGTGGGCTTCGATATTCGATGCTTGATGTCCAATATTCTTGATCGGGCGAAGTCCGCGCCTCGTGACGATATATCCCAAAACGGCGACAGCCAAGGCGCCAATTGTTGATGCAATGAACGCATCCATTCGGTAGTCTTGCAATAAGGAATGCCGATCATCTGCGCTCCTTGCGATGATAATAATCACCTTGATGTCGCTGAGTGATGCGGTTCCGTAAATGCATTCCGAAAAGCCAATTCCAGGTGGGAAGCATTCGAATGGCCTATTCGGTTGCTGGCCGTTGATCAGCTTCGAACTCAGACTCACCGATTTGATGTCGGAATGTTGGATCAGTGGGGCACCATCGGGACCGAATACGCCGACAAACAAGCCGGGGTGAGATAAAAGGGTCTCGTGAAAAAAGAGTGAATTTTCCCGTACACCGTCCAGTGAGCCGGATTCTCGTGCAAATTTTGTAAATTGATCTAGTTTTCCAGCGATTTCAATATCGTCACGTTGGTTGAGTTTGGAAGATAGTGCCTGATAAAGATATGCGCCCAGCATTGAGAATATTAGTGCTGCGACGATTGCGAACGCCGCAGTCAGGCGCTTGAGTAAAGAATATTGCGCGGTGCGGCTCATTCCGATCTATTTTCCAGAACGTAGCCCATTCCCCGGACGGTGTGGAGCAACTTCGGTTCGAAGCAGTCAACTTTTGCTCTTAGACGCCGCATGGCCACGTCAACGACGTTCGTGTCGCTATCAAAATTCATATCCCACACTTGAGAGGTAATAAACGCACGGGTCAGAATTTCGCCTTCGCGCTCAGCGAGCAGCTGGAGGAGAGCGAATTCCTGAGCCGTGAGATCGATGCGTGTGCCAGTTCTGCGGACGCGCCGTTTGATGAGATCAATCTCTAGGTCGGCGATTTGCAAAACCTCCCGCCCGTCTTGCTGCGTCCGACGAAGCAACGATCGTATCCGCGCAAGCAATTCCGCGTAAGCGAACGGCTTCGCTAAGTGATCGTCGGCGCCAAGTTCGAGGCCCGCAACCTTGTCCTCGACACTATCGCGTGCGGTCAGGAGCAGAACAGGGGTCTTCTTTGTCTCCCGGAGCCGGCGTAACACTTCGAAGCCATCCATACATGGCAGCATGACGTCAAGGATGAGCAGGTCAAAATGCTCATTCAATGCTAGGAAGAGGCCGTCCTCCCCGTTTGTTGCGGTCGAGACGCCATAGCTTGCCTCCGTGAGACCTTTGCGGAGGTAGGAAAGCATCTTCTCTTCGTCTTCGACAATAAGGATACGCATGATGGTGAGCTGTCTCGTCTCGTAATGCGGCGGTCGAAAAAATGTCTGTCGGCCGGCGCGCTTTGACGAAAGAAGATATCGCCAAACGTGCGGAATTTCCAGACCTTACGTTCATGACAAAATGGTCATCTGGTGGCAATGTGTGTGACTACATGAGGGGGGTAGTCTCCTCATCAACGGTTTGGTAGCGTCAGAGCGCAGTGGCGGCGCAATTGTCTACTCTCAAGGTCGGTGCGCGAGGTCGCGTGTCGTCGTAACCCAAGGCCCGTCCTGCGCGTGCCGACGAGGGGCCACAATCCGATGGGCGTCGTTGAGATGGTTGAGCGAGGTCGCAGGTCGAAACGCCAGCTATGACTCTAGCGCTGAACGTGGGGCTCGCCGCTTGTTGATTTAGAATCCGTGGCTGCCAAGTGGTGAAACTCAAACCAATATCAACTGGATACTGATAGATGCGATCGAATATCAGCAGACGAACCTTCGTGAAAGGCCTAGGCGCAGCCGGCTTGGTCGGCGGTTTGGGGATCTGGCGCCCGCAGGTCTGGGCGATGACAAGCCCGGACCAGCCTCGCGTGCAGGCGGGTAACGACTTCGATCTGTCCATCTCCGAAGCGCCGATCAATATTACCGGCCGGGCGCGAACTGCCACGATGATCAATGGGACGTTGCCCGGTCCTGTTCTGCGGTGGAAGGAAGGTGACGTCGTTACCTTACGCGTTGCGAATCGTATGTCCGATCAAACTTCGATTCACTGGCACGGGATTATCGTGCCTGCCAACATGGACGGCGTGCCAGGACTGAGTTTCAACGGAATCGACCCCGGCGAGACCTATACCTATCGCTTCAAAGTAAAGCAGCACGGAACTTACTGGTATCACAGCCACTCGTCGTTGCAAGAGCAAACCGGTGTGTATGGTCCGCTCGTGATCGATCCGAAGGATCCTGAGCCATTTAAGTACGATCGCGACTACGTGGTCATGCTCTCGGATTGGACCGACGAGAACCCTAAGCGCGTAAAAGCCAAGCTCAAGAAGCAATCGAATTACTACAACTTCCATCAACGAACGTTCGGGGATTTCATCCGAGACGTCAAGAAGGACGGTCTGAGCGCGACCATCGCTGACCGGAAGATGTGGGCTGAAATGCGCATGAGTCCTACCGACCTCGGCGACGTCAGCGCGTACACCTACACCTATCTCGCCAATGGGCTTGCGCCGAATGGAAACTGGACGGGAATCTTCCGTCCTGGCGAGCGAGTGCGCCTTCGTTTCATCAATGCTTCCGCGATGACCTATTTCGATGTCCGTATCCCCGGGCTGCGAATGACAGTGGTTGCCGCTGACGGCCAACCGGTCAAACCCGTCAGCGTCGACGAGTTTCGTATCGCAGTGGCCGAGACCTATGACGTCATTGTGGAGCCGACCTCCGAACCGGCGTACACCATCTTCGCGCAATCGATGGACCGGACGGGCTACGCGAGAGCGACGTTGGCTGTGCGCCAGGGCCTCTCGGCGCCGGTTCCGATGCTTGATCCTCGTCCGTTGGTTACGATGGACGATATGGGGATGGGGGGTATGGCAGGAATGGACCATGGCTCCATGGGGGGCATGACTGGAATGGACCATGGGTCGATGCAAGGTATGTCCGGAATGTCAGGCATGAGTGATGACTCGATGCAGGGTATGAGTAGCATGTCGGGGATGGACCACGGTTCTATGCAAGGCATGAGCGGCATGTCCGGAATGGATGGCGGTGCAATGAAGGGCATGGGTGATATGTCCGGCATGGATCATGGTTCGATGCAAAGCATGTCCGGGATGGACCACGGCTCCATGCAAGGCATGAGCGGCATGTCCGGAATGGATGGCGGTGCAACGAAGGGCATGGACGATATGCAGGGAATGAGCCACGCATCCATGTCCGGCATGAATCACGGTTCAATGCAGGGCATGGGCGCAATGCAGTCCCATCCTGCGACGGAAAATGGTAATCCGCTCGTCGATGCGCAAGCAATGAGCCCAACCCCGCGGCTTGACGATCCTGGCATCGGTTTGCGAAACAATGGTCGGCGGGTGCTGACATACTCCGATCTGCGAAGTACGTTTGCGGATCCAGACGGCCGCGAACCTGCTCGAACGATCGAATTGCATTTGACCGGCCATATGGAGAAATTTGTCTGGTCGTTCAATGGCGTCAAGTTCGGAGATTCTCAGCCCATTCGTCTCAAGTATGGTGAGCGGGTCCGGTTGGTGTTGGTTAACGACACGATGATGACTCATCCGATACATCTGCACGGTATGTGGAGCGATCTCGAAGACGACCAAGGTCGTTTCATGGTCCGCAAGCACACCATCGATATCGCGCCTGGCTCCAAGCGTAGCTATCGCGTCACAGCCGACGCGCTTGGTCGTTGGGCCTACCATTGCCACCTTCTTTTCCACATGGAGACTGGCATGTTCCGCGAAGTGGCTGTAGAGGAGTGAGGGCTCTCATGTTCGAAAAAAAGCAATATGGGAAATTTGCCGCCACGGCCGCGACCGTAATGTTTGTCACCATGGCGCCCGTATCGGCAATGGCCGAGTCCTCAGGATCGAATCAATCGGCAGGAGTGGGGGAGCCGACCATGCAACCGATGGAGTCCTCGCCGAAAAGCGTGCCATCGCCGGTACCGCCATTGACGGATGAAGACCGTAAAGCGGTCTTCACCGGCGGCCACTTGCATGATATGGGCGATAAGGAGATCAACTATCTGTTCCTGCTCGATAACCTCGAGTGGCAGAACGGCAGCGATGGCGGTGTTCTGAACTGGAATGGAACCGGGTGGGTCGGAGGTGACGTCGATCGTCTCTGGTTGCGGTCGGAAGGGAAACGGACAACGAAGGGACTTGAAGACGCCGAAGTTCAAGCGCTTTGGGGGCACTCGATCGGCCCTTGGTGGGATGTGGTTGGAGGAGTTCGCCATAACTTCAAGCCGGGAAGGTCGCAAACGTGGGCGGCTGTTGGTATTCAGGGACTCGCGCTCTACAACTTCGAAACGCAAGCCACTGCGTTCGTCGGACAGAGTGGACAAACGTCGATGCGCCTCGAAGGGACCTACGATTTCCTGATCACAAATCGCCTGATTCTTCAGCCGTCGCTGGAACTCAACATATATGGAAAAAGCGATGCAGCAAGAGAGCAGGGGGCTGGTTTGGCGAACAGTTCCTTGGGTTTGCGTTTGCGATATGAGGTCGATCGTCAGTTTGCGCCATACATTGGCATTACCTGGGATCGTTCATACGGCAACACCGCGCGCTTTGTTGAGCACGAGGGCGGGCGCCGGAACGAGGTGTCGTTCGTGGCCGGCGTACGTGTGTGGTTCTGAAACGCAGAAGCTTGCTTGCCGTACGGTGATTGAAAGTAGGGCAACAAGATAACTATCACTATTTACTTGAAAGGGAGATTTACTATGTCGCTCCAACGTTTTGTTTCGAGAACTTTCGTCGCTGCTGCTGGCCTCGTAGTCGCAACGGCTGCATTTGCTCACCCGAAACTGCTCTCGTCGACGCCGCAGGACAACACTGAAGGCTCCGCACCTCAGAAGATCGAACTTCACTTTTCGGAGAATCTGATGACTCAGTTCTCCGGTGCGGGCCTTGTGATGACGAGCATGCCGGGGATGACGGACCATTCCGCCATGAAGATCGCAGCCAAGGTTTCCGGAAGCGATGATCCCAAGACGATGGTGATTACTCCTGCTCAACCGCTCACGGCCGGTACGTATCGAGTCGACTGGCGCGCCGTGTCGTCCGACACGCACCCGATCACCGGGAAGATCACGTTTATTGTGAAGTGAATATTATGGACAGCTGGGTAAACATCGCAATTCGGTTCATTCTTTACATGGACCTGATGCTGCTCTTTGGCCTCCCGCTTTTTGGTCTGTATGCCTTGCAGCATCACGAGCGTCGATCCCTGCACATCACGAGACAATTTTCCGCCATCCTCGGCGGAGCGGCCGTAGTCGGGATTGTGATGTCCTTACTCAGCATGCTCGTACTGGCAAAGATGATGACGGGCGCGGAAGATTATTTCAGCGTGAGTCGGCACGCTTTTGAGATGATTGTGTCTGGCACGGCGTTGGGCGCAGCATGGGTCCTTCGACTCGTCGCACTCAGTGTCGCCCTCGTAGTCACGCCGCTTTTGGTGCGTCGCCCGACGTACGGATTCGCGATCACCGCCAGTGCCGGATTGATCGCGTTGGCCACCTTGGCTTGGGGTGGTCATGGGGCAATGGACAGCGGTGGCAAAGGTGTGCTTCATCTGTCGGCCGACATTCTTCATCTTGCTGCCGCGGGCGGATGGGTGGGCGCCTTGACGGCCTTTGTATTGCTGCTTCGCGTAAACCATGCATCACCGAATCAACAATTCGAGCTTTTGCAAAGGACATTGGCCGGCTTTGCCGCGATTGGGACAATGATCGTTCTGACGCTCACCGCAACCGGGCTGATCAACTACGGCATGATCTCCGGACTCACACTTAGTGGTTTGACATCGACGTTGTACGGCCAGCTCTTGTTGACTAAGCTGGGGTTTTTCGCTTTGATGCTCGCGCTTGCTGGGGCGAATCGCTTTCACTTGACGCCACGTCTCGAAGAGAAAATGCGAATCGGAGATCATGTTGGTGCAATAGCTGCTTTGCGCAAGAGCTTGTTGATCGAGTCGGGTGCGGCGACGGCGATCCTCCTGTTAGTCTCTGTACTCGGCCTCCAAAGTCCGCAATAAGGTTTTCCTCCTATTGGGCGAAGGCTCGCGAGCTCGCTCAAATTTTGCCCCCTTAATCGAATTAAAACACAACGGCGTCCATATATATGAGCGCCGTTAATCGCATTCAAGAATTGGGGCCATGGAAACAATCCTCAATGGCGCTCAGATTTCAGAATCTTAATCTATCAGCCATGCATTCGTCGGGTGCGTTGCGTAGTATTCATTTGTAGTTCCCTGACATGGAGGATTGTATGAAAATCGCAACTATCTTGATCGCAGTCGCCAGCTTTGCGACGATTTACCCTGCGTTCGCTGATTCCGGTATGTCACAAGACAGCGGTGTCGGATACTCGAGTGCCGCGAATAGCCAATCGGGAAACCCGGTGCGCGGAAAAACGAGGGCGGAAGTATACGCGGAGCTGATTCAGGCCCAAAAGGACGGTCTAATCCCGAGTAGCAAATCGGATTATCCGCCGAGCGAAGCAACTATCCAGAGAAATCGCGAGCTTTATCGGTTGGGACGTTTTTCGTCAAACTAAATGATGCTGTAAATCCGTGGATCGGTGGTACTTGCATATGGCTATTTGGGAATTGTGGTGATACGAAAAGGCATCTCTTGCAAGTACGCCGATCGAAGTGAATTTGCTTTTATTCCGCTCAGGTGGCTCCCAAAACGAGATTTGCGATGCAATTGAAGGCCTGGAGGAGATATGAAGACTTTTCGCCACAAGTACATGCTGTTGGCGAGCTGCATCACGTTGCTGCTTTCCGCTTGTGCAGCAAGGAGTGTGACCGCCGAATCTGGAAAGGTCAGCCAAGCCGAGGAGAGCTCGAAAATTCAGGTGCCGAAATCGTACCCTTGTCAAAATCTTCACGTCAAGACCGGAAATTGCCCGCCTCGGTAACTCCGGATAGGGCTGATGATGTTCGGCAGATACGTGACGTCCCGGGATGCCGCTGAACAGATTTTTTGAATCGGTATGGTGGAAGAAATGAAGACTTCAAGATTGCTAGTTATGCTTGGTGTGCTTTCTATCTCGGCTGCCGCATTTGCGAATGGCATGCCGGAAAGCAAGTACAATGAACTTCAAAAGCATGTAAGGACCGAATCGACGCGAGATCCTTATCTGCGGTCACATCAGGATAGGACTCAATCGACATTTTCAAAACATGCTGTCGGTGTTTATAGGAAAAAATAATATGACCGACCATCCCGCGCCGTGATCTTGCTTCTCTCCGTGCCCCTCCAACCTTTCCAGTCTTGAATCGGGTGTGCTCGTCTACTCCAAACATATCAAGGAATGTGGTAAATTTTGCGAGGTTGGATTCTATGCGGTCTTTTTTGCGGCCTCATCTGCGTTCCATCGTGTTTGCGTTGCGCTGTATGTGACAAAGATGTAATGCTGCTGCCACGCTGCAATTGGGTGAATTCCTGCATGCTTGTGACCATTGCGATCACGCGGGTTTTGATGCAGAACGGAAGGCCCTCGGATCGTTCAAGTTAATTGCCTGGGAGATTGAAATGAAAGAGATAGCAGCTTTTGTAGCCCTGACCATCGCGCTCGTTTCGAGTTTGATCGCTGCACCGGCATTCGCCGATGCGGACCACAAGTATCCGCAATTGCCGAGCGTAGCCGCGAGCGCCAACGCACAAGCAGCTGGTGCCACGGTGCGGAAGGAATATGGGCAGGACGGCTATGGCAACGACGCCACGAGCGCCGCGCAAAGCGGTGTGCGCTCGGCTTCCGAATCGTTCATGATCAACGACCGCTCGCTATACCGCAATCCGTGATCTTCACCGTCCACGCAGGTGAGCCATCCCACGTCGTCCTCACCCTAGCGTCTAAGCGAGAAAGGCGCTAACCGTGTGGCTCACCTTTTATGCCCCGGGCAGTATTGTCCGGGGCACTTTTTTTTGCGAATCATTGCGGGCTAGTGGAGCGGACGCCAACTTGTACTTCGCGACGTGCCGAAGCCTGTTCGTTTGGTAGAAAGTGCGAGTAGACTCGTGAGCCGAGTTCTCCAATTTGCCTGGTGAGTCCGGTATGCAATTCATCCTTCAAGTCGCTTGTGCCGCCACTGTCGCTTTGGCAGCGACACATTCTGTCTTGGCGCAGACGTCTCAGACGATTCAACTAGAGGACTTGACCTGGACCGAACTGCGTGATCAGATCCACGCCGGCAAGACCACTATCGTCGTTCCCATCGGCGGAACTGAGCAAAGCGGGCCGTAGTCGCGCTTGGCAAGCACAACGCGCGCGTCGGGGTGCTATCTCGGCGCATCGCGGAGGGTCTCGGCAACGCGCTCGTCGCCCCCGTGATTGCCTACGTTCCAGAGGGCGGCTATGCGCCACCCACGTCCCACATGCGCTTTCCCGGTACGATTACGGTGCCTGACGACGTATTTGAAAGGACCCTAGAGTCCGCCGCTCACAGTTTCAAAATTCACGGCTTCGTGAATATCGTTTTTCTCGGGGACCATGGCGGCTATCAGGACGACATCAAATGCGTGGTAGCGCGACTTAATAGGCCCTGGACGCATGTCGTTATACAGAAGTGCCGGCGTCACCGTCATCGCGTAATAAGCGCATGGTTTCCGCGGCGATATGAACTTTCGTGAGTCCCTTCCAGATCGTCTCAGCGCCGGGTTCGCCGTCGCTCTTGCGAGCGAGGAATCCACCGAGACGCGCGACCAAGCGCAGCACTTCGTTGAGCTTGGGTTGCGCAGATCGAGGCGTTTTCGTAAGCAGGTACGCAGCCCGAATTTCATCGGGATCGAAGAACAGACGCGCGTCCAAATCAGGGCAGGTGCGCCCCAGCCGCATCAGATAGGTCACGCGCCAAGCCACCACAAGGAACAGCGCCAACGCGCGCTCAAGTGTATGCGGTCTTTTAACGACACCCATCAGAGGTTGGGAGTGGCAGGCATGCTCCATGGCATGAGGGCCGCGTAGTCGTCGGCGGTTGCAGCGAGAGGCAGCTTCGTGAACAGCCAGACGAGGTAGCGATACGGTTCGATGCCGTTCGCCTTGTACGTCTCGACGAGGGAGTACAGATTGGCGCTGGCCTGCGCGCCGGCGACAGTGTCGGAGAACAGCCAGCCTTTGCGGCCGACGACGAACGGTCTGATCGCGTTTTCACACAGGTTGTTCGAGAGTGGCCAGTTGCCGTTCTCGATGTAGCGGACCAGCTTGGGCCATTGCCCGCTCATGTATTGCAGCGCCTTGCCGAGCAGACTCGACGGCACGACGGCGGGCAGATGCTCGACCATCATGCGTTCGACGAGGGAGAGCACTCGGGCGCTGTATCGGGTACGCAATCGCTGCCGGCGTTCAGGCGTCCACTTCGCGCTTCGCGCCTCGGCCGTGAACAGCTTGCCGATCAGCTTAACGAAGCGCGTGGCCAGCAGATCCGATGAGCGTGCCGCTTTCGGCACCGACTCCTCGGCCTTGATGAAGCCGCGGCGTACATGCGCCCAGCATCCGAGATGCACGAGCTGGTGATCGTGGGCGATGCCGTTATAGAGTTCGTACCCGTCCGTCATCAGCACAGTGTCGGGCTGCACGCCGGCATAGAGCTTCTGCGCATGTTGGGCACCACGTCCCGGCGAGTACGAGAACATCCGCACGGGCGGCCCTGAGCCGTTGACCTGCGCCCACAGGTAGCTCTTTGCCTGCGGCCTTCGTCCCGGTTCCTTCAGCACCTGGAACGTTGTCTCGTCGCCGTAGATCAGGTCGGATTCGAGCAGCGCGTCACGCATCAGGTTGATCACCGGCTGCGTAGCAAGCCCCACTCGCACCACGCTAGCGGCCAGCGTGTTCGACAAGATGTCGCCGCCGAAGCGACGCAGCAGCGTGGCCTGGCGATACAGTGGCATGCCGTATTGGTACTTGCCAGTGATGATCCACGCCAGCGCGGATTCCGTGAGCAGCCCGCGAGGGATGATGCGCGTCGGCGCTGGCGTGACCTTAATGCCGAGATCACAGCAAGGGCAGGCGTACTTGACCCGCTGGTGCTGAACGACGCGCACTTGCTCGGGAATCACGTCGAGCTGTTCGCTCGTTTCTACGCCAATCTCGACGAGGGCGTGGCCGTCGTGCGCGCAGAATCGTTCAGCTTCTGGCAACTCGTGCCGCACGACCTCGCGCGGCAGGCTCGGATTGAGTGGTTTGCGCCCGCGCTTGCCGCGCGTGTGGGCGGCGACCGAGGTGCCGGGCACGTCTTCACGCGCGGGCGCGTCGGCAGTCGCCGCCAATGCCTCTGCTTCGTTGAACAGGCCGAGCTGGTCGGCATGGCGCGCCTCGCTCGATGCACCGAACAGTTCGTGCTTGTAGGCCCGCAGCTTCTCTTCGGCCAGATCGCGCTGGGCCGTCACGAGTCGAAGCTCACCGCGCAGCGCATCGCGTTCGGCGAGCAGTGCCTGGTATTCCTCAACACTCGGCATGACGGGGCTGTTCGGCATGGCCGATTAGACCATGTCACCCGCGCGGTGTTCAGCTCATCCGCGCGTAATATCGCTGGGGATGCTTCTGGATCACGGCCAGGTCGATGCCGTCGAGCAGCCAGTGCAATTGCTCGGCGCTGAGCGTGATTGTGTCGCCTCCGTTCGGCCAGATGAAGCGATCGGCTTCGAGTCGCTTGAGCAGCAACCAGAAGCCGTTGCCGCCCCAGCCGAGAATCTTGATTCGATCGCGCCGGCGGTTGCCGAAGACGAACAGCGCCGAGGTCATCGGGTTCAGGCGCATCGCCTGTTCGACCAGGATCGACAGTCCGTTGATGCCCATGCGGAAGTCGACTGGATCGCGATGCAGATAAACCTTCAGCCCTTCGTCGAACCGGAACATGGCAGCCTCCCGAGCATTTGCACAACGGCCGTCAGTTCATCGAAGTTCGCCGGGCCCAATTCTAAGGAAACGCCGTTTGGCAGGTGCACATTCAGTGAGAATGCCGCAGCCAATTTAGTCGGAGTGGGAGCAACCGCGGAGGTGACGACCTGCATAAAGGCTGATTCCTCATGCACGGAAGCCGCCGGCAGCTCGACGCGAGCCTCTCGTGACGGCTCCGTCACGGAGCTGACTATCTCGCCCGCGGCTTGTTCGCGCTGATACTTGGAAATCCACGTCCGAACGAGGTTTGGATTGACGTCGTGCTCCATGGCCGTCCGCGCGATCGACACCCCGGGCTTCAGACACGCCTGTATCAATTCGCGCTTTGCATCCTCGTCGTACTTACGCCGTCCGTCTCGCTTGCGATCGACCACCAATCGGCTCTGCAAACCTCCGCGTTGCTCGTTCATGCACACCTGTCCACGCTCATTGAACATGGACACGTAGCCTCGGTGAATCAGCCTCGCCGTGCAATGGCGTCAATCAAAGAGCGCTTACGCTCAAGTCGCTCAATCGTGCCCAACTGCAGTTCTTCGACCTGACAGCCGTTCTTCAGAACGTTGAACAGGATTTCGATTTCCCATCTGGCCCGATACCACTCGATCAATTCCGTCGCTTCATCCAGCGTGGTCGCCGTACGGTTAGTCAGCAAGCGCCATTCGATCGGCTTCACACCGGCTGGTGCGTCAAACTCGCGCGCGACCAGGCACGTTGCAGCGACGCTTTTGCCCTTGCTCGCAGGCAACTGCACGCGCCGCAGCCACAGGCGCTGGCGCACCGTGCGCGCTTTCACACCTTGGCGCGCGGCCATCGGGAAGGCGATTTCGCCCACCGCTTCGTCGTGCGTGGCGTACTCCCACAACTTATCGCCTTCGGGCAGGCTGCGGTTATGCGCGGCACGTACCAGCCAGTCGGCCGGGTTGCCCAACGCGTCGGCGCGCTCCATCAACGCCATCAAATCCGCTTCGCGGTCGGCCACATACAGCAGACGGGTCGAGGACATATCCGGCGCCATCTCGGCGATGCGCTCGTAGCCTTCGATCCAACGCAAACTTTCCTTCGGGCCACCACGTCGGCCCGAGTCGTCCTTCTTCTCGCGGGCCCACATCCATACGTCAAGGATGCCCAACGGCTCGCGCTGCGGCGTCACCGCATAGGTCGGATGAACAAACATCCCGCGCTGCGCCTCATACGTCAGCGGCCCCAATCCGAGCGCATCCTGACCATTGAAATCAAGCTCGGTGGTGTCTTGAAGACAGAGCACAACCTGATGCGTTTGCATCCGCTTTTGCGTCTGCTGCCAATGCGGCTCCAGAATCGCATGCCACTGGACCTTCTCGTTATCGAAGAAGCGGTACGCCGCTATCGTTTCGCCCCAACCGTGACATGCCTGCGGCACGCTGGCCGTCGGGTCCGCCGCCATCCTTTCCATCAAAAGCCTCGCTCGCTTGTTCAGGCGCGCGTCGCCAAGGTCCAGTTGCTCGAATTCCGTTTGTGTCCAGGGCGTCGATTCGGTGACCAAGGCATCCGCTCAAAAGCGGAGAGTAGACGCGATCCGCCGACAGTTTACAAGCGCCGCTCTATGTCATTGAAAGTAAACGGGCTTCGTCGCCGTCGCCGAACAACGAGGACGTTGTGTATAACGACATGCCCTGGACGGGGTCACGCGCGCGTGCGTTCGTCCCATCAGAATATTATGCGTCGAGTTTTGACGGCTACGCGCAGATTTTGCGCGAGCGTCGCGTGCGAAGCGACGAGATCGGTACGCACGCCGGACTCGCGGACACATCATTGCAACTGGCGGTTGTTCCGCAAATGGTGCGTGTCGAAGAACTGCGCAACGCGGCTAAACCCGGGGTTGCGGATGGAGTCTATGGCGGCGACCCGCGTCACGCAAGCTCGGAGTTCGGGCAGCTCGGCGTTGAAGCAATTGTCGCCCACACCGTCAAGGCGATCAACACCCAACCTGGGCGCTACTCCCTTGGGGACACTGGTAATATCCGCTAATGCCATGCAACAGTACAGTACGCTCAATACTTGGCAAGTTGATCATGTCCGGTACTGGATAGTTTCCGCCGATATACCCATTCAATTAAGGAGGAGTTTGTATGAAAAAGCCTTTGAAGGTCGGATCGATTTCACACGCAAGGCGATCAGTCGTGGCCGGGTTGGCACTTTTGCCCGTCATAGCGTTTTCGCAGGAGACTGCTGGCAAGCCTGTCGTGCAAGTATGGAAGACACCAACCTGCGGTTGCTGCGAAGACTGGGTATCACATCTCAAGAACAACGGCTTCAAGGTGGCCGTGCAAAATGTCGACGATACAGTCGAGGCAAGACGTAAAGCAGGCATGCCTGATCGCTACGCTTCGTGCCATACGGGTATCGTGCAGGGATATGCTATCGAAGGACATGTTCCGGCTCGTGAAATCAAGCGCCTTCTGCGCGAGCGACCGAAAGCAATCGGATTGGCTGTACCTTCCATGCCGATTGGGGCTCCTGGTATGGACGGGCCGGCATATAACGGACGCCACTTGCCGTACAACGTCATGTTGGTGAGTCGCGATGGACAAACCAGCATATTCCAATCGTACAGATGAGATGCCGTGCCTCTGCGGCCGCGGATGCTATCACTGGTGGAATCGATTCGCCTGATTGATAGTCGATGGCGGTAAAATCCGCGCTTTTCGGGCGGCCCCAAGGTGTAGCGATGCGGCTTGGTGATTAGTGTGATCGCAACTAATCGTTCGTCGCGATCCGATTAAGTTTTGGGGCGAGCACGTAGAAAACCATCGGATAGATTAGTACGAGCCGTCGATCGCGCGCTCAGAGAATAGCGAAGCGCCCACTCTCGAAGCGGTGCGCAACGGCGATCGTGACGCGCGATGCCGTCACGGACGAATCCCGAGCCGAGGCCTTTGGCGCGGCAACGCAGCCGGCGACTGCCTGAACGATGGCCGACCGTTCCCTGCAGCAGCTGGCACAGATGCCGTTGCGCAGCTACAGCCGTACCGAATTCACAGCTTTGCGCGCGCGCGTTCAAGGCCTGGCGATCGAGATGATCGAGCGGCTGTCCTTCGATCGCGATGCGGATGAGCGGGCCGACGTCGCGCAGCGCTGCGTACGATGCGCGACGACTTGGTCGCGGCTGCGCTGCGCGACGGTTCGCCGGTGCTGAAGTCGCAGCTGCAGGCGACGATAGAGAAATGCGGTGAGGCGCGCCTGACGCTGATGTCGCTGCAGATGATCGAGCAGGTGGCCGGAACGCATTCCGACGTCGAGGTACAGGAGCGTCGACTTCATGCCGAAAGCCCGCACCAGGCAACGGCCGCCTTCAGGCGGTCGTTGGTATCTGGCGCGCGATCTGGTGAATAAGTATGGCGGGTGGCCGACAGTATGGGACGTTTCCGGGACTGAAGCCGAAGTTCTCGACGCGCTTGAGCGTTACCTTAAAATGTGCAAAATGTCGACGTTAGTATCTGTTATGTAAAATCATTCGGATTGCTATCAAATAAGGTGAGCGCCAATGGAATTGGAACCTCGGAGCATTCTCGCGCCCGGAACAGGTCTGCTAGAGATCTTGGGATGCGGGATTGCTTGGATCGCCGTTGTCGCAGCACTTATCTATCTTTTCGGAAGGTTGAATAAGACTGCGGGGGTAACTGCGGGGATTGTCGGTATGGTCGGCGGCTGCGCGATACTGATCCTGCACTTCATACAGTGATACGTTGAGAATCGCGCAACGTCCAATATGCTGTATTACCCGCCGGACGCAGCAAGCAACCGCTTTTTGCTTCCGACGGCCGTTGAATAGGGAGCACTGACGATGTCGTTACTAGCCGGATGGTTTTTCGAGGGAGCGATGCTGCGCCACACGCCGTCGCTCACGGACCTTGCTGTTTGGGAAATCGCGTCCGGGGGAAGTTCGAAATCGCCGGCAACGCGCGAGCAACCAGACGGGCTCCAAATGACAAGGAGGCGCACGCTCGCAGTTGCTGTCAATGGTCGGAACATGATCCTCCGAGGTGACCTCGATCGTCTCCCCGGGCAGGGGGAGTCCGTCCGCATGCTGGGCCTCCTCTATGCACGCCCGGACAGCGCGGCGGCCGAATTCGGAGGAACGAGGTGGTACGAGATCCGCCGTGACGGCGATTCGTACCGTGCTACCCCGACTTAAGACGCAGGCGACTTGGCCTCTAGAGTTGCAGTACCGTTCGTCGCACAACTACTGACGGACGCTCACCAGCGCCCCCTAATCCGCCCTATCGATGTCCACGCCGGCTACGTTAGAGTCGGCTTCGACCACGAGCTCCCGATGAAGGCCTCCCCTTGATTTTCGTGCGCTTTACCGGTGTTGCGCGCGGTAGGCCTGGTAAGGGTCTGCGGCCAGGCCCTTAAATAATGTTCAGCGAATTCAAGGGCTTCCTGATCGTCGCTTCATCTATTCTCCAGAGGGCTCCGTCCACGACTCTGGGTGCGCCGCTGGCTCTGGAGATCAGCAAGCGGACGAAATTCTTGCCTCTAATTCGATATTTCGACTAATATGGAATCATGGAAACGAACCAAACTATTGCCGCCCTTGCGGCGCTTGCCCACGAGTCCCGGCTCGCCGTCTTCCGCGCCCTCGTACAGGCCGGGCCGGAAGGCATGCCGGCCGGGCAGATTGCAACACTGCTGGACGTGCCGCCGTCGTCGCTCTCCTTTCATCTGAAGGAGCTGGCGCATGCACAGCTTGTCACCAGCCGGCAGGAAGGTCGCTTCGTTTTCTATTGCGCGAACTTCGCCACGATGAACAGCCTGCTGGCCTATCTCACGGAGAACTGTTGCGGCGGCAATCCCTGCTCGCCAGTTGGTGCATGTTCTCCATCCAAGGAGCAACAATCATGAAGCGCTTTCACGTGCACCTCAGCGTGCCGAATCTCGCTGACAGCATCCATTTCTATTCGGCGCTGTTCGCCGCCGAACCGACCGTCGTCAAGACCGACTATGCGAAGTGGATGCTCGACGATCCCCGTGTCAACTTTGCGATCTCGCAGCGCGGCGCTGCGGCCGGCCTCGATCACCTCGGCGTACAGGTCGAAAACGATGCCGAGCTGGCCGAAATGCACGAGCGTCTCAGCGACGCCGCACTGCCCCTCGACGAACAAACGGGTACGACGTGTTGCTACGCGCGCTCCGACAAGTACTGGACGGTGGACCCGCAAGGCATTGCATGGGAGACGTACCAGACGCTCGGGAACGTCCCGACCTATGGCGAATCCCGTAATGCGCAGCCGGCCGAATCGAATGCCGACACTGCCGCTTGCTGTACTCCTGCGCGCGGCAATCCGACCGGCGCGGCCGTGAAATCTGCCTGCTGCTGAGGTCCAACCATGAGCGACAAGCGCTACAACGTGCTGTTCATCTGCACCGGCAATTCCGCACGATCGATCCTGTCGGAGGGGCTACTGAACCAGCTCGGCGACGGGCGTTTCGTTGCCTACTCCGCCGGCAGTCATCCGAAAGGCGAGGTGAACCCGTTCGCACTGCGCGAGCTGGCACGGTGGCACTTGTCGACCGAAGGGTATCGAAGCAAGAGCTGGGACGAATTCGCCGCGCCAGACGCGCCCGCGCTCGACTTCGTTTTCACTGTGTGCGACAAGGCCGCCGGCGAAGTCTGCCCGATCTGGCCCGGTCAACCGGTTACCGCACATTGGGGCGTGCCCGACCCGGCCGATGTCGAGGGCTCCGATGAACAGAAGCAGCAGGCCATGCACGACGCCGCGCTGACGCTGAAGCGTCGGATCGACCTGCTGCTGTCATTGCCGCTCACCAAACTCGATAACGTCGCACTGGAGAAATCGGTGCGCGATATCGGCCAACAGTAAATCCGGATGTTTTGACATGACTACGAACGTACTGATCCTCTGCACCCACAACTCGGCGCGCAGCGTGCTGTCGGAAGGGATGCTCAATCATTGGGCCGCGAAGCTCGGCAAGGATGTACGCGCGTACAGCGCAGGTAGCGCGCCGAGCGGTCGCCTCAATCCGTTCGCGCTGGAAGCGCTGACGAACGCCGGCGTCGACGTCGACGGCTATCGCAGCAAAAGCTGGGACGAATTCGTCGGCGACGGCGTACCGGAAATGCGCGTCGTCATCACCGTGTGCGACAGCGCGGCGGCGGAAACCTGCCCATACTGGCCCGGCAGCCCGGTCAAAGTCCATTGGGGCTACGCCGATCCGTCGAATGCGACGGGCGGTGACGAAGGCAAGCGCCTCGCGTTCGAACTCACACGTCAGGCGATCGGCTACCGCATGCTGCAGTTGCTGGCGCTACCGCTTGACCGCATGAGCAATGCCGAACTCCAGACGGCGTTGACTGAGATCTCGCAAACCTGATCATTCGCGCGGCGGTCTGCCGAAACTAGCGGCCGCCAACGACTTCGAGACTGAACCCTGTCCAATGAACACGTCCAACATCGCCCCGCCCGGCAAGGCCGTCGCAAAGCCCTCCATCAACTTCTTCGAACGGTACCTGACCGTCTGGGTCGCGCTGTGTATCGTCGCCGGCATCGCGCTCGGCCAGGTGCTTCCCGGCCTGTTCCAGCAGATCGGCCGGATGGAGTACGCGCAGGTGAACCTCCCGGTCGGACTGCTGATCTGGGTGATGATCATCCCGATGCTGGTCAAGGTCGACTTCGGCGCATTGCACGAAGTGCGTCAGCACGTCAAAGGCATCGGCGTCACGCTCATCGTAAACTGGCTGGTCAAGCCGTTCTCGATGGCATTCCTCGGCTGGCTGTTCATCCGCCACCTGTTCGCGCCGATGCTGCCGGCGGATCAGCTCGACAGCTACATCGCCGGCCTGATCCTGCTCGCTGCGGCGCCGTGCACGGCGATGGTGTTCGTATGGAGCCGGCTGACCGGCGGTGATCCGCTGTTCACGCTGTCCCAAGTTGCTTTGAACGACAGCATCATGGTGATCGCGTTCGCGCCGCTGGTAGGGCTGCTGCTCGGCATGTCCGCGATCACGGTGCCGTGGGCGACGCTGCTTACGTCGGTCGTGCTCTACATCGTCATTCCGGTGATCCTCGCGCAGGTCTGGCGCAAGGTGTTGCTCGCGAAAGGACAGGCGGCGTTCGATGCCGCGATGGCGAAGATCGGCCCGTGGTCGATCTCCGCACTGCTGGCCACGCTGGTGCTGCTGTTCGCGTTCCAGGGCGAAGCGATCCTGAAGCAACCGCTGGTGATCGCGCTGCTCGCTGTGCCGATCCTGATTCAGGTGTTCTTCAATTCGGCGCTCGCGTACTGGCTCAATCGTGCGATCGGCGAAAAGCACAACATTGCATGCCCGTCGGCGCTGATCGGCGCGTCGAACTTCTTCGAGCTGGCGGTCGCGGCCGCGATCAGCCTGTTCGGTTTCCATTCCGGTGCGGCGCTGGCCACCGTCGTCGGTGTGCTGATCGAAGTACCGGTCATGCTTCTGGTGGTGCGCATCGTGAACCAGTCGAAGGGCTGGTACGAGTGCCGGACCTGACATGTCCAACAGGACGCCCCGTCCGCGCGCTTGGCTGACGCCCTCGCTCGGGCTGACGCAGATCATCGGGTGGGGTTCGATGTTCTACGCGTACGGCGTCCTGATGCAGCCTATGCAGGACGAGCTGGGGCTGTCGAAACCGATTGTCGTTGGTGCTTACTCGGTGGCGCTACTGATCTCCGGGCTGTGCTCCACGTCGGCTGGCGCCATCATCGATCGCATGGGTGGGCGCTTGCTGATGGCAACCGGATCGCTACTTGCGGCGCTCATGCTTGCTTGCCTGTCACGCGTGCATGGCGTTGTAGGGCTGTATCTCGCATGGGCCGGCATTGGCGTCGCAATGAGCGCGACGCTGTATCAGCCCGCGTTCGCGGTCATTACGCAGGCGTTCGGCACCAACTATCGCCGGGCCATCACGCATCTGACCTTGTTCGGCGGCTTCGCCAGCGCGGTTTTCTGGCCGCTGACGCAAACCCTGTTGCAGCATGCCGGGTGGCGAGAGACATGGCTTCTCTATGCCGTGGCGAACCTGCTGGTCTGCCTACCCATTCACGCCACCTTACCGAAGCGCGGCAAGGCAACGCACGGGGTTGCAGCGGCGCGCACGGAAGATCCGGCTACCAACCTCATCGCTGTCCTGCGCGAGCCGGCTTTCTATCTGGTGACGGCAGCGGTCACGCTCAATGCGCTGGTGTTCGCCGCGATGTCGCTGCACATGATCCCGGTCTTGCAGGCACACGGCATTTCCGCCGCGAACGCGGCATGGGTGGGTGCGTTGGTTGGGCCGATGCAGGTTCTTGGTCGCGTGCTCGAGACGACGATCGGCAAACGCGCCAGCACGCGCCACGTCGGCATGGCAGCGATCTCCCTGTTGCCGTTGTCGTTGATCCTGCTCTTTGCATCGGGTGACTGGCTACCGTTGTACGTCGTATTCGCCGCACTGTATGGCATCAGCAACGGCATCATGACCATCGTCCGCGGAGCGCTGCCGGCGGAACTGTACGGGCGAGCTGCGTACGGGGCGATCAGCGGGGCAATGGCGACCCCGGTACAGATCGCTATCGCAGCAGGCCCGTTCGTCGCGTCACTTCTGTATGCCGCCGGGAACGGCTATCCCGGCACGCTATTGGCCTTGGCCGGTATTGGCTCGGCGGGCGCGATTCTGTTCCGCTTCGCGATCGCGCAAATCCGGCAGCAAGCCATCGACCTATCAAACAAAGGAACCTCTACATGAGCGACATCACGATTTACCACAACCCCGACTGCGGCACGTCGCGTAACACGCTGGCCCTGATCCGCAACAGCGGCGAGGAGCCCGTCGTGATCGAGTACCTCAAGACGCCGCCGTCGCGGGAAACGTTGATCAAGCTGCTGGCCGACGCGGGCCTGACCGTGCGCGAGGTGCTGCGCGAGAAGGGCACGCCTTATGCGGAACTCGGCCTTGGCGATCCGAAGTGGACCGATGAGGAGTTGCTCGATTTCATCGGGCAGAATCCGATTTTGATGAACCGGGCCATCGTGGTCACGCCGATTGGCACGAAGCTTTGCCGGCCGTCGGAAGCCGTCCTAGACATTCTGCCGAACCCGCAGAAGGGACCGTTCACCAAGGAAGACGGAGAGGTCGTGATCGATGCGGAGGGCAAGCGTGTCTGAGCATCTGAATGACCTGCCGCAGCTCGACGCTACACTGTTTCGCGTGCCGGACGCCGCTCAACTTCGGCCGGCGACGCCGTCGACTCATCCGCCCCGGCTCTTGCTTTTATACGGCTCGTTTCGCGAGCGTTCGTTCAGCCGCCTGCTGGTCGAGGAAGCCGAGCGCTTGCTCACCGCGATGGGTGCCGAGGTCCACGTGTTCAATCCGAGCGGCCTGCCGCTGCCCGATGATGCGCCCGAGAGCCACCCGAAGGTGGTCGAGCTGCGCGAGCTGGTGATGTGGGCGGAAGGGATGGTCTGGTGCTCGCCGGAACGGCACGGCGCGATGACCGGGATCATGAAGTCGCAGATCGACTGGATTCCGCTGTCGGTCGGCGCCGTGCGGCCGACGCAGGGCAAAACGCTCGCGGTGATGCAGGTCAGCGGCGGCTCGCAGTCGTTCAACGCGGTGAATCAGATGCGCGTGCTGGGCCGCTGGATGCGCATGCTGACCATCCCGAACCAGTCGTCGGTCGCGAAGGCGTTTGCTGAATTCGACGAGGCTGGGCGGATGAAGCCTTCGGCGTATTACGATCGGGTTGTCGACGTGATGGAGGAACTGGTCAAATTAACCTTGCTCACGCGCGACGTCGGTCCCTACCTGGTCGATCGGTACAGCGAACGCAAGGAAAGCGCCGAGGAACTGTCTAAGCGCGTGAATCAACGCAGTATCTGACATGCCAAAATGCCGTGACCGCGGGAATTCGCCGCGGCTTGCCGGCCGCATGAACGTCGTTAGAGCCCGAAGCATTGTCAATCGCATCCGAACACCCGATGCCGTCACCACCTGAGGACCGACACCATGCAACTTCGTGCAGCCGCCGTATCCGATCTGGTCTCAATCGAGACACTCCTGCGCGTGTCCAACTTGCCGACCGCCGGCGCGGCGGAACACCTAACGAACTTCGTTGTGGTGGTGAATTCCCAGGGCCTTGTCGCATGCGGCGGCATCGAATTCCACGGCAACTTCGCGCTGATCCGTTCAATCGCGGTCGCGGAACAGGCGCGAGGAGCCGGTGTGGGAAAGGCGATTGTTTCGCGATTGCTCGCGCAATGCCGCAGCCGTGCAGTCGAAGCGGTTGCCTTGCTCACGACGACGGCCGAGGACTACTTCGCAAAGGAAGGTTTCATGCGCGTCGCGCGCAACGACGTGCCTCATCTCTTGCTGGCATCCAGCCAGTTCCAGGGCGTGTGTCCGGGATCTGCTACGGTCATGTTGAAAGTGCTCTAACCCCCAATAAATACTCTTGACCTTCCGATCGTGGGAACCTCCATCACAAGAAGCGATGGAGCTGCGCTTCGCTCAGGTTCGCTTCTCTGAACATCTTGCACGATTGTCATATTTCGGTTTGCGATTGCCCGCCGAATAATTTCTCGCTACGCTGCACAGTCCGTTTTTCGCGCGGGAGTGCGGGCGATGGACCACGGACAGTTGGCGTATCTCGGCATGCGGCATTTCCCGCAAGAGCTCTCTGAGTTCGAGCTCAACATATTCTTCACGTTCTCCGCTCGCGAGCGAGCGCTGATCGATGGGCGCCGCTCGCATCTCTACCGGCTGGCAGTTGCCTTGCATCTGGGTTTCGTGCGGATGACGGGGCGCACCCTCGACGCCTACAAGCAGGTGCCCTAGCGGGGCGATCATGCTTGACTCCGAGGGACGCGGACTAGGTTCCCGCGCGCGGTGGCCAGCTTGTAGTCGCCGATGCAGCCAGACCGTCCAGGGAGCGCACTGCGATCTCTCGAACGTCGATCACTCGAATCAGATTGTCCGTCCCACCTTCTCGCGCGCGGCGGCCGGTGCCGCCGAAACACTGTATATACATCAGGGGGCTGGGGCGAGCGCAACATCCGGTCGAAATTGCAGCGGTGTCAGCCGAGCCTGGATCCGGTGGCAAGGTGCCGCGCGGGCGGCCGGCCGTACGATCGACCCTCCCGCATCCGCTCAAGTCGCTCGAGCGCCTCGACGAACACCGCCAGCGGCTCGCGCCCAACTGGTCCCCGTGCCACGTGATCAGCGCGGCGACGACCTCGTCTGCTCGATCCTCAATGGACCTTGGTCGTCTTACTGAAGGCGCGGGCAAGCCGCGCGATCCAGCGTCGCCATCCCGGCAAATGCGCGATCTGAGCTTCTGCCCGGCGTGTCGGGATTCGCGTGCGCCCGCTGTCTTTGACGATACGGTGTGGACGCATGGGTCGAATTCTCGCGTGGAACGTGTTCATTGTTCGGCCAGCTGCTCGAGCTCGTCGCATTCGCCGAAGAAATCTTGCTGTCCGGGAAGCGGCGCCGGCGGCCGGCGCACAGCGCGCGGCCGCGGATGGCCGGAACGCTTCAGTGTACGCGCGATCGCCTGCAGCTGCGCCCAGACACGGTCTGCCTCGGCGGCCGACATGGTGTCGGCCGCGACTTCGAGTGCACCGACGAGCGATTCCAGTTGCGCAGGCGCCGAGGCCAGCATCGCACGCGCCTCCGTGCGCGCCTGGCCTTCCCGGTAGACCGAGAGCCAGCGTGCGAGCCCTTCGCGTTCGTCGGGAGTTAGTGCCGCGAGCAGCTCGGGCGGTATCGGCTCGTCGGCGCGAAACGTGCCGAGCACATGTTCGCGCCGACGTCCCCTTGCACGCGGTTGCTTGGGAGGCTCGACGCGCAGCACCTTGATGAGGTTTCCCTGTTCTCGAATGAGCATCGACTCGTCTTAGATTTCACACGATCACGCCGAAGGATAGCGCAACCGCGTGTCGCGAACGACCGCGACACGCGGCACACACCTCACCAGTCTTGCGGCCGCGGCCGCAAGACGGGGCGCTCGCCGCGCGGCGAGCCGGTGCCGTCTCAACTATCCGCATTCCGCCAGTCCCCTGAGCTCGCCGTCCCAAACGCGACCGTAGCCCACCGTCGTTCGCATTCAAGGGTCCGCTCCGCCGGCCGCAGCACCCGTTCGGTGCTCGCCCTTCGGGCTGCGCTCCGCGTGCGGCTTTGCGACCGCCCTTGAACACGCCCGCCGGCAGGCTCCTTCAGTCGCGGGACGACGAACTCAGGGGACTGGCGGCAGCAGTTCTGCCGAAGTCCAGGCAGCACCGGCACAACCCCTACGTGGGGACTCGGAATCTTGGGTCCCGGTCGGCCTGAAGAGCAAACCAACCGCAGATGGAGGTCACGATGGAAACGAACCGATTGCACCATTGGATAGGAGTCCTGCACTGTGCGTACATGGAATACACGTACACGCCCTGGGATGGACGGAACTACTACCGGCGCACCGTCGCTTACGACCACGTCGTCTGGTGTTGACGGACGCCAGCGAATTCCTGAACGACTCGCATCGAACCTGAATCTTCACTGGAGAAAACCATGCAACTCGCAACCAAGTTTGGCAGTAACGCCCCGATCCTTCGCTCGAACACGCCGCTCTCCGATGACCAGATTCGTGAGGTCGCGCCGTCGATTTTCGCCGGGGACAAGCACGACTCACGGTCGGACCGATACACGTACATTCCGACCATCGAGATCCTCACGAAGCTTCGCGCAGAAGGGTTCCAGCCCTTCATGGTTTGTCAGACCCGCGTGCGCGTCGCCGCGAAGCGCGAGCATACGAAGCACATGCTCCGACTGCGGCACGCGTCGCAGGTCGCGTCGCCGGAAACCCCGGAAATCATCCTCCTCAACAGCCACGATGGGTCGAGCAGCTACCAGATGCTGGCCGGTTACTTCCGGTTCGTCTGCCAGAACGGTCTCGTATTCGGCGACACGACGCACGACATCCGGGTGCCGCACAAAGGCGACGTCGTCGACCACGTCGTCGACGGCGCGCACGAGGTGCTCGACGGGTTCGACCTGATCCGCGAATGCAAGAGCGAGATGGAAGCCGCGCAGCTTGATGAAGGCGAGCAACAGGCGTTCGCGCGGTCGGTGCTGGCTCTCCGGTACGACGTGACCGAAGCGCCCGCGCCGATCACCGAGGATCAGCTGCTTCGCGCGCGTCGTACCGAAGACAACCGCCCCGACCTCTGGACCACGTTCCAGCGCGTGCAGGAGAACGTGATCAAGGGCGGGGTGCGTGGTCGCTCGGCCACCGGCCGTCGGATGTCGACACGCGGTGTGACCGGTATCGATCAGGATCTCCGCCTGAATCGCGCCATGTGGGTGCTCGCCGAAGAGATGCGCAAGTTGAAGGGCTAACCCGAACGCGCCGGCGGCCGCCGCCGGCGCCCTCGCCTCACGTTGTCCCGTACACCATCATTCGAGGTTCAACATGTTCCATCACATTGCAGATCGCCGTACCCAAATCTCCGAGTCCGTCCGCGCGCGGGGCAGCCGGGATTCCGCAACCGCGCCCGCGGTGCTGGCCGACGTGCTGACGCTTGTCGAGACCGCGCAGTTGGTGCAGACCGTGTTGCGTGAAGGTTTCCCCGCGACGTCGTTCGCAGTGCGCGTCGCAAAGAACGAACGCGGCACGCAGCTGACCATCGACTGGACCGATGGCCCGCGAGACGTCCAGGTCGCGCGCCTTGTGATGCCGCTGCAGGCCACCCGTCTGGCCGACGGCGGCAGGCTCGAGCGGGTCGAACACTTCATGTTGACGTCCAGCGGCCGGCGGACGGTCCGCCTCGCCGCAGATCGGATCGCGCTGTCGCGACAATTCAGCGATCGCGCGGTTGAGCGTGTGCTCACGCGGCTCGCGTCGCGCTACGGCGATCGGCTGGCGCCGGACGTGCGCGCCTCGATGACGGTCGACGGATATCGCGCGGGCGACCTGCAGCTGCTCGAGGTGATCGGCGTGCATCGGGCGGGCAGCGTTCGCTCGGGATCTAACGTGCAGATGGACGTCGCCGCAATGCTTGCCGAGACGTCCGACGTGCATGGCTTTCCCCGTTCGGCCACGGCCGCGCGTCTATTCGTGCGCCGCGATGTCCACTGACCGGAGTGACCAAGGAGCGAAACATGACAGCGATCGAAACTGCAGCAATTGAAGCGGCCCGCGCGTATGGCCTTCAGCTGCGCACCGTACCGGATTGGAACGACGAGGACGGGAGCGAGTGGGCTCGTGCGCGCAAGGCTGGCCGCGAGCAGCTCCTGACGGCCTTGGCCGCCCTGAGCGACGCAGATGCATTGCACGTCATTCTGGAGAACCCTGGCATCGAGCCAGACGGCGAGACCCCGTTCGAGCTCATGAAAGTTTACGAGGTGCAGGCGTGGCGGGAGCGTCCCGACAGTTCCCGATGAGCTGACGCCGATCGTCGCGCACATGGTGATGATGGATGGTGCGCGATCTCACATTTTGCGGGCAGCCAGCCGCCGTGGTTCGGCTGCCTCGAGCACGACCAGGACGACCCAATGAATCAACTTTTCCTGAAGATGCCCAATCTGCATCGCGTCATCGACCGTGCGCACGCCGATCTGATTGCGCGCGGCGCGGCGATCGCCGCTGAATGTGGTCTAGCGCCTTGCGGGCCAGCGGGCTGGTCCAACGGCCTGCGCGACGCCGATCGTATCGCTCTGGTCGTATACCAGCCGAGGCACGGCGGCGGAGAACGGTATGGCGTGACACGATTCTTTGACGGCCAGTACGCGTCGGCCGACTGCGTGCTGCCCGAGCATGCCACGCGTGCCCTTTTGGCCGCTACGCGTGCAGAATTCGAGCGCATCTGTGCGGCCGACGCCACGCGACGTGCGGACATTCGGCTCGACGCGAGCGTTGAAGACCCGGATGGTGCATCGATCGAGCTGCTCGCGAGCGACGTCGACGTGCAGCGTCGAGATGTGCGCCTCGAGGCGCAGCAACTGGCGCTGTTCTGACGCTGCCGTACCTTAACCTGCTCGGCCGTCGTACGGGCAAGTTTGCGCGGCGGCCGCTCTCGCGGCCGCGCTGACGGAATCGCGATCGCGCCGCGCGATCGGAGATCGCCGCGGCGCTCATGACCGGGACGCAGCACCGTCGGTCCGCTACGTCCTGCAGGTCCATCCCCTTCCGTCGGCATTCCACAGCCGTCGACCTTTCAACCCGGAGCCCACGTTCGCCCGCCGTGTCCTGGCGGACGGACCGCTGCGCCGTGCGCGACGAATGTCGCACGGCGCCCCGCTCCTGCAAGGGGCTTTCGCGGCATATCCTCGCGCGCTTCGCGCACTCCGGTATTCCACGGTCCCCTTGCCCGCCATTCCCCTGCGGGCGCTCGCCAGCTCCGGGTAGCACGGTTTGCGAGCCAGATCGTTCTGGCTGTGCTCCGGCTGCCCCTATCTCAACTCTATGGAGCTGACCGTGAGCTATTTGTACAACGGCGACTGCCTGGTCGCCATGCCCAAACTCGCCCCCGAATCCGTCGACTGTATCGTGACGGACCCGCCTTACCTCGTGAATTTCCGCGATCGGAGCGGTCGCTCGATCGCGAACGACGTGAACGGCGACTGGCTGGCGCCGGCGTTCGCCGAAATGTTCCGCGTCCTGAAACGCGATGCCGTGTGCATTTCGTTCTACGGCTGGAACAAGGTCGACCTGTTTTTCGACGCCTGGAAGGCCGCCGGCTTTCGCGTGGCCGGCCACTTCGTCTTCACGAAATCCTACGCGTCCAAGGCCGGCCTGGTGAAGTACCAACACGAATCCGCCTACCTGCTCGCCAAGGGGCGGCCCGTGGCGCCGGCGGCGCCGATCGCCGACGTCATGCCGTTTCCGTACAGCGGCAATCGCCACCATCCGACCGAAAAGCCGGTCGCCGCGCTGCGCACACTCATTTCCGCTTTTACGCAGCCCGGCGACGTCGTACTGGATCCGTTCGCCGGCTCCGGCTCGACGTGCGTTGCCGCCCGCGAGCTCGGGCGCCGGTATATCGGCATCGAACTGGACGCGACCTACTTTGCGGCCGCCAAGGCGCGCCTGACGGCGCCCGTCGCCGGCGCCGCGTTGGCCGCCGCCTAAGACCCGAACAGAGGACATTCATCATGCAACTGATCGTTTCAGCCTATTCCGGTCTCGAGCAGCTCGACCATCCCCGCACGAACGAAAACGGCGACCCTGTCGACGTGTTTTGCGTCCGCCTCGACGCCGCGGCGCGGTTCCCGCACCGCGCCAGCGACCTGGACATGGCGCGTATCTACCGCTACCGGAATTCGTTCGAGTTCAGCGCCGGCACCTACGTCATGCACGACATCTTCCGCGAGCGCCTGGCCGAGCTCGCCGATTACCCGGCGATCTCGATCGGCGCCGCGCGGATCTGCCATACGAACGGCGCCATCGCGGCAAAGGACGGCCCGTTCAAGGAACTGATCGATTTCTCGATCACGTCGGGAACGATCGGCACTCGGACTTCCGCAAAGCTGGCCGACGATTTCAGTCAGTTCCTTGGGGCAATCGACGCCGATTGCGATCACCTGTTCGCCGAACTGTACCGAAATTGGTATTTCGCCTTCTGCCTGGCCGAGAACTGCGGCGCTGTGCAGCTTTCTTGACCACACGAGCGCCGGCCGCGCGCTGCGGCCGGCGCAACTGGAGAACAGCATGCCCCGATATTTGATTGATGCAATTTTGGCCGCGATCGCTGCAAACGCCTTCGGTCCCGAGATCTCGGACGTATGGGATTCCGATACGGAAATCGAAGTCCTGCCGACGTCGTTGCGTTACGCGATGCTGGAAGCGTTCCAGGCCGGCCAGTGCGCGCGGCGATAAATCCACTCGCCGGCCCCGGCTTTGCCCGGGGCCGGCCTTTCCAGAGAAACCCATGAACAAAGGCGAATTCGAAATGTTGCTGTTTGCGATCGCGCGTATCCATCTGAACATCGACACGCTTGAAACGCGTTACAGCGACCGGCTGGATTTCCACGATTGTGCCGTCTGGTGTATCCGTGCCGCATTGACCGCGGCGTACGACGCTGGCGTTATTGACGGGCGCCGAAACGCTTCGAAGTGACTCGCGGCGGCCGGCGCGCGCCTGGCGCCGGCGGTGTTCGCCGCTCGACCATGTTCCACCGCCGGCGTGGGCCCGCGGGCCCGGCCGGCGCCTGGAACGCGGAAAGCCGATTCCGTACCGCGAGATGTTCCACTGATCCGGGGCGGCCCACCCCGCCCGCATCGAGCGGCCGGCGCGGGCGGGGACTGCTCGCCCCAGCTGGCCGCGGTGGATCTTCACCGTTCCCAATATCCAGCCGGCGCGCGGCACCTTGCGCGCCCGGCTGCGCCAGCACGCAAGCCGCAGGCACCCGCGCGCCAGAGAAACGGGCTGTCCGCTCACGGGGCTCGGCCGCCACCGGCGTCCGGCCCCGGCGCTGGCCGCCCGTCAGCCACGCGGCGAGCCGCGCGGAGTTCGCGCTCGGGCCGCGCGTGCGGCTCCGCGCCGGCGATGTCCGGGTCTCGGCAGCCGTCCCCGCGTTCCAGCCTCTCCCGTCGGCGCATCAGCTGCCATCGGGCCGCCTCATCCCGACGCATAGTGCGGCCCGCCGTCACCGCAAGGGTTCGCGTTGCCGCGCGCGGCGCCCGGTCGCCGGGCCTGGCGGCCGCGGCGCTGCGGCCTTGCTCGCGCCCTTGCAGTGCCTGCGCGTCCGCACTCCCCATGCGTCGAGGCGGCTCCGAATGGCAGCTTTTTCCACCCCGACGTAAAGGAGGCTTTTATGAACGCAGTGACCACCGAGATCCCGGCCCTCGCCCACGATGCGGGCGTTCCCCCCGCACCCCCCGAGGCTCACCGAACGGCAGACGAGCTGCGCGACATTCCGCTTAAACGGCTCGTCGCGTCCCCCTACAACGTGCGGCGCGTGCCGCCCACCGGCATCAAGGAACTCGCCCTCAATATCTGGAAAGTCGGTCTGCTCCAGAACCTGATCGTCCATCCAATGAAGGTCGGCGCGCGGAGGGCGCAGACGTTCGGCGCGGCCGCTGGCGAACGCCGCCGCCTCGCGCTCATCTACCTGTTCGAACACGACTACATCCCCGCCGACCACCCGGTGCGCTGCCGGGTCGTGCCGGTCGAGGACGCAGTGCTGCTGTCGGCAACCGAGAACGAAATGCGCGAGCCGATGCACCCGGCCGACGCATGCGACGCTTACCGGATTCTGGTCGAATCCGGTCGATCGATCGAGGAAATCGCGGACCTGTACGGCGTGCATCCGAAAACTGTGCAGCGCCGCCTCAAGCTCGCACGCGTCTCTCCGAAGCTGGTCGACCTGTTCCGCACCGGTGAAATCAAGCTCGATCAAATGCAGGCGCTCGCGCTGTCGGACAGTCACGACGAGCAAGAGGCCGCGTGGTTCGACGCCGAGCCGTACAACCGCGACGCGCACGCGATCCGCCGCCGCTTCGTGCGCGACGAACAGTCGTTCGTGAGCAACCGCGTCGCGAAATTCGTAGGCGTCGAGGCGTTCGAAGCGGCTGGCGGTGCCGTGCGACGCGACCTGTTCTCCGCAGCCGAGGATGCGTGGTATCGCGATCATGCGCTGATGCTGCGCCTCGCGACCGAGCAACTGGAAGCGCTCGGCGCGTCGGTGCTGGCCGAAGGCTGGGCGTGGGTGAAAGCCATGCCGGAACGCGACCATGCCACCCGGTCGCAGTTCCGCCCGGTGCTGCCGCGTCGAACGGAACCCACCGATGAGGTGGAGAAAGAACTGACAGCGATCGATCAGCGGCTGGCCGAACTCGCCCAATTTTGGGATGCCGACGAGAGAGACGACGAAGTCGCCGAGCGCGTCGAGGCGGAAGAAGAAGCGTTGACCGTGCGTCGTGACGAAATCGAAGAGTCCCTGCTCGTCTACCATCCCGACGACATGGCGCAGGCTGGGGCGCTTCTCTCGCTCGATGCTGACGGCGAGCCCGTGATCGAGCGCGGACTCGTTACGCGTGAGCCGGTTGCAGCCGCGACGACCGAAAGTGGCGAGAATGGTGACGACGATGACGACGACTCGTCAGATGGTCAGCCCGCGCGCGTCGCCGTGTCGGCTGTGAAGCCCGTGAAGGGGCCGCACTCCGAACGGCTGGCGCTGCGTCTGAACGCGCATCGCACGGCGGCCGTTGCCGCCGCCCTCGCGCAGCAGCCGCACGTCGCGCTCGCCGCGCTCGTGCACCGGCTGCTGGCGGGCGAGTACGGCCACAGTACCGAAGGCAGCGCGCTGGACGTGACGTTCCGCGACCACTCCCACACCCTGACGAAGCATGCGCCGGAACTGGACGACGACCTTGCGTTCACCATGCGCCGAGAGCAACGCCGGGTTTGGGGAGGCGTAATCCCCCACGACAGCGACGCGCTGCTGCGCTGGCTGATCGAGCAGACCGACGAGCGCCTGCAGCTGATCCTCGCGCAGTACGTCGCGGCGAGCGTGGACAGCGTGCGCCCGGACGAGCGGCCGCACGCGATCAACGCGCTGATCCCGGCGCTCGGGCTGAATCTCGCGGATGCGTGGCAACCGACGAAGGCGGGATATTTCGACCATGTTTCGAAGGATCGGATCGTGGACGTCGTGAGCGCGGCCGTGTCGCCTTCCGATGCGATGCGCGTGGCGAAGCTCAAGAAGGGGGACGCGGCGACAGAGGCCGAACGGCTGATCGGGGGGCGCGGCTGGTTGCCTGAGCATTTCGCGAAGGCCGAAGTCGTGCGGGTGAAGCTGTGGGACGTTCCGGCGAAGGCGTCGGATGCCGAGGCGAGCGCTGAGGAAGCGGAGCCCGACGCCCGTGCTCTGGCCGTGTCGGCCGACGACGTGCGCGACGATGCCGCTGTAGCGGAAGGCAAAGGCATGCCGCCGCGAGATTGACCGGATCGACGCCAGCGGGTGCGTTACGCCCGCTGGCGCAGTGTGCCGGTCAGTGTCCTTCGGCGGGCCGTCCGCAGCATGATGATCTACTCCCGAAAGTTCTCACTTTTCGATTCTCTGCCGCTCCCGTAAAGGATCACCTTTCCGATGCTGCGCATGCGCGCCCGTCGCTGTGGCGCATGCGCTGGCGGCACTTTCCTGACTCGCTGCTGGGGCGTCTCCCTCCGCTTCGCTCCGGGCCGGGCTTTCGCGCTGCGCGTCGAGCCCCGCTGCGCGTGTCTCGCCCCTGACGGGCTTCAATCCCTGACGTCTGCGCGCCGTGCCGGCGCTGCGCGCTTCGCTTGCTCGTGGAGTACGCGCCCGCTACGCGCGGGCGGACAGCAGGTCTAGCGGCCGGCTACGCCGGCCGAGGGGGCGCGGGGCCGGCTGCCCCGCGCCGTGTGCGCGATCCGGTCGGGGAAACCGCGTGGTTGCGCTCCATCCTTTTGCGCCGGGTTAAGCGCGTGGATCTGCCATTGGGAGCCGCCCCTTTTCGACGCATAGCGCGGGCGGGCACGGGCGCAAGGGTAAAGCCTGCGCTTCGCTCCGCCCACGTCCTCACCCGTTCGGTGCTCGGCTACGCCTGCGCTCCGCATGCGGCCTCCGGGCGCGCCCTTGCACCCGTGCCCGCCCGCGCTAAACCCGCGTCGAGGCGGCTCCCAATGGCAGATCCACAACCCGACACAAAAGGACGAAATCGTGAGCACAACCACCCCCGACCGAATCACGCACACACGCGCGGGCGTTCCCCCCGCACCCCCCGAGGCTCACCGCCAGGCAGGCATTCGACACACGAAAAATCGCCTGCGCGCGACCGCCGCGCACTGGCTCGGCTGCCCGGTCGATGCCCCCATTCGCGTTTTGTACCGCTGGACCCGCCCTGATGACGACGCGCGCGCTGTGCGGCTCGAAACGAGGACCGACGGTTGCGCTCAGCGCATCACCCTGTTTCGCCTTTCGTCCGGCGCGTGGTCGCCGGTTTGGCAATAACCCGGAGACTCACGATGAGCTACGAGACTGACGAACTGATGATCGAAGGTATCACCGAAGGATTTTTCGCAATTGCGTGTTCCGAACGTGCTGCGTCCTCCATCGGGGTACATCATGGCGACGATGGCGAACTGGCATTTACGCTGCCCACGATCGACTGGACTGCGTGGCAAATCAATGTCGCGATCATGATCTACGAAAAGGCGTACGCGCGCGGCGAGCGCTACGGCGCCGCGAGCGCTCAACGCGTCGTTCGTGAAGCGCTCGGCATCTTCCATTGACCCACTTGCCGGCGCGCAGAAGCTGGCGCGCCGATCGGAGCGAGCTGTGAAAAATGATCGCCCTCCCATCGACAGTTTCGATTTTGCCCTCGAAGCGCGCATACAGCTTGCGCTGCACGGCATCGCCGCGATTGCCGGAAACCAGTGGAACGCGGAGCAGCACTTGATTGACGCCGTTATCTGCGCCCGAGAGAGCGGTGTGCGCGCGTGCCGCGAAGGGTCCGACATGTCGCTGATGCTGGCGGACGAGCCCACTCTTCTTCCGTATTGGGATGACGGCTTCGAAGCCGAGGAATGCGGTCGGGTCGTCTGGTTTGGAGAATGGTTCAGCGACATGGACGGATTGAACGAAACGCGCCCGAGCGTGAGCCTGACCCGGCACGGCTATGTCCCCGCCCTCGAAGTGTCTCATCGTGGCGGCGATTGCGAGCCGAACACCGGCCATCCACGCGAGACGCTTCAGGAGGCGATCGGTGCCGCCAAGGAAATGGAGTCGCGCTGGCACTTCGACGAATGTATCGACTAACCTGCGTGCGCCGTGTACACGGCGCACTCCACGGAGCGAAAACGATGAACAGCACAACAGTTTTGCATATCGAGCAGATCGAGCGCGCGATCAACATTTGGCGCGCACGCCAACCGAGCGTAGACGGTGATCCAATCCTGTGCCGCGAAGCGCGGATTCTTGCCGAACCCTACGCGCTGATGATCGTGAACCGCGCGACGCAGATCGACGCGGCGCACTTGTCGGACACGCAACGCGCCGCGTTCGACGGCGCGTTTTCGAAATAACGCGTCATCGACGCGACCCGCATTCGATTTAGCCGGAGTTCGCGAAGGAGAATGACATGCAGGCACAGTGGGCGATCACCTACAAGACAGAGACTGGATTCGACGTCGAGATCATCGACGCAAGCAGCTTCGAAGAGGCTTGGAGCCGTGCGGAAGCGCCTTTTGGGTCGCAGCTTGTAGAAGTCGAGCGCGTCGCGTGAAAACCGTACCCCCTTCGACGGGCGCATTTCGCGTCGCCGGGGCGTTCAGCCGGCACCCAGAATGCATCTTGAAATCGTGTATCCTATGGGATACTATATAGGATATGAGAATCGAGCAGACAGACGACTTCGCGAAATGGTTGCGCGGCCTACGCGATCACATCGCGCGCGCGCAGATCGCCAAGCGGATTCAACGGCTCGCGCGCGGCCAATATGGGGACATGAAGCCGGTGGGTGCCGGAGTGAGCGAAATGCGCGTGCACGTCGGCCCCGGCTATCGCGTCTACTTTGTCCAACGAGGCTCAACGCTCGTCGTCCTGCTATGCGGTGGCGACAAGTCAACGCAGCAGCGCGACATTGAGCGTGCTATCGCGCTTTCGGCGCAATTGGGAGATTGACATGGGTATCAAGACAACGCCGTTCGATGCGGCCGAATACCTCGACACGCCCGAGGCGCAGGCCGAATATCTGCGGATTTCGTTCGAGACCGGCGATTCCGCCGACATTCAGGAAGCCATCGGCACCGTGGCGCGTGCGCGTGGCATGACGCAGATTGCGCGCGACGCGGGCGTCGGCCGCGAAAGCCTCTACAAAGCGCTGGACGAGCACGGCAACCCGGAATTCGCGACGATCCTGCGTGTTGTGCGCGCGCTCGGCCTCACGTTGACCGTGACGACGCCCGTACACGAGCACGCCTGAGCCGGGATTTTCGCGGCGTCGCGGGCTGGCGGGCGCTCGCCGCTACGCCGCGACCACCCGCCAGCCCGCGACCAATGCGTTAGCCAGTTTGCGCGCTGCGCAAACGAATCGGGGCAATCCCGCTCCGCGCACACTTCGTGCGTCGCCGGATTGCCCCAACGATCACACCGACGCGCCGTCGGCGACAGCGGCGGCCGGCACGCCCTGGGCGGGTTTCGCCGGCACCGGGGTCTCGCACGGTTTCGCGAGTGCGACTTTTACCGCATCAAGCCGCTCTTTCCACTGTTCCGCCGGGATCTCGTCCAGCCCTTCCGCGCGCAGCAGCTCGAGCACCGCCTTATGATTCCGCTCGCGATCCCTGCGGATCATCTCGCGCTGTTGGTCCTGCAGCTTTTTCAGCTTCGCCGCCGCCCTCGCGATCTCGTCTTCGATCGATCGCGGCTTGCGCGCTGTCTTCCCTGCATCTGCTGTCATGGCCTCTATCACTCCATCTTGTCCCTCCCCCTTGCCGCGAAGTGTAACGGAATTCGGCCGCGCAACGTAAAGCACTGAGGCCTGATACCCCGCTGTCGCACCGCTGCCCCGCGCGTCATCCGTCGCGGCGCAATTGCCCGCTGCGCAACTCGCGCGCAGCGGCCGGCACCGTCGCGGCCGCCGACGCAACCGCTCCGAGCGCTGATCCGGCGCCCCCGCATTTTTCCTGCTGTCGCCGCGCGGGGCGTCACCCGCGCCATTCCGCGGCCACCGCCCCGCGCGGACCACCTAGCCAGAGCGCAATGCTCGCATTGCGCAGCTCGAGCACGGCGGTCGCCACCGTCGCGACCGCCGGCCCGACCAACCCGCTCGCCGAGCCCCCGGCCCCGCGACTTTCATGCTGTCGCCGCGCCGGGCGGCGCCCGCGCCATTCCGCAGCCGCCGCCCGGCGCGGACCATCCACCCAGACGCAATGCACGCATTGCGTAGCTCGAGCGCGGCGGCCGCCACCGTCGCGGCCGTCGACCCGACCAAGCCAGCGCGCGAGCGCCCGCCCCGCGCTTTTCGCACTAGTCGCCGCGCGGGCGTCGCCCGCGCCGTTGCGCAGCCGTCGCCCCGCGCGGACCACCCATTCAGTGCGCAATCCTGAATTGCGCAGACCGTGATCGGCGGCCGCCAAGTCGCGCCCGCCGAATACCGCCAAACCGATCGTGCTCACAGCGTTTTCTCTCTGGCTGTTGCTCGACACCCCATCTATCCACGACCGTAATCCGCGCACGCCGGCAGGTTTTCCACATACCCACCGGTCCCCGCGCTTCTCCCGTTTCCCACAACCAACACCGTTGTGGAAAACGGCGCGCGGCCAACGCTCTTGCGATGTAGGCGCATCGCTGCGTCGGTTCGGACCCGTGGATATGTGGAAAACCTGCGTGGCATAACCACCCTCGTCGCTCCGAATTTCCCCCTGTCCGCTCCCTGCCTCCGTTCGACCTCCCTATTCCGTTTTTTCCCTGTGCGGAACGGATCGACGCTCGCCTCGTTTTTCTCTCTTTCGTGTCGGTGACTCAACCTTCACTTTTCTGCAAAATTTTCGCGGTGCTCCACCCAGGCGAACGCCTCAACGGAACGAAATCCTCGCTCTTGCTGGCTGCGATGCCGATCGCCACGCCTGCTGAAAAACCGGTGATACCCGGACCCGTCCGGGTATCACCATCCAGATACCGTCCGTCCGTCCGAGGGGCGACCCGTGGGGCAAGCCCCACCCCCCGACCGGACGGTCACACACCACGCAACTCCGTTGCGGGTGCTTAAAGCCTTGCTGCGCAAGCCTTTAAGCGGTACGACGCCTAAAATCGCGATATCGATAAGGTAGAGCCAAGACTCAAAGCTGGATATAGCGTATGCCGGTATGACGCCCGTAAAACCCTTTTAATACCGTTCGACCTAAGATCGAAAGCGCGCGTGACAACGGCTATATGCGTATTACACCATTGGCGTCACGGTAGTACACCTAAATTCGATGAAGATCCAGATATACAGCAAACGATAATTAAATCAGTGCTTTAAAGACGCGAGGGGGATGTTGATGGAGAAAACAATGCGAAACGACAAGATTGTCGCCCTTCCCAGAAAAACACATAGCCGTATGACGAAACAGCGTGACCATGTGCTAACATCTTCACACGACAGAAGCGCGTATCGGCAGCGCAATCCGCACATAACCACGGCCACAAAAAGGTAAGGATCTCTCGCTACGAGGTCTTCATGCCGCGTCTCAAAACGCCGGGGAAAGGTGCGTCCAAACCCATCTCCTTCAAACTCGATCCCGAGTCGGAACGCTTCTATCGGCGCAAGGCCCAGGAGAACGGTGTGTCGCTGTCCGACTACATTCGCAAGCAGCTTGCGCTCGGCGTCGTCACCGAAAATGTCTCGCTCATCGACCAGCGTCTCAAGGCCCTCATTCAGCAACTGAGTGGGCACACGCCGTCCGATGGCAGCCCCGGCAAATCCGTCCAGACGCTACCGTCCGAACTGGTTCAAGCCGTGTTCTTCAGCCGCGAAGTCCTGACCAGCATCATCAGCGACAGAAACATCCAGTTCTTCCACCAGGCACAGGATCGCGCCGAAGCCGCTACCAAGAAACTGCTGGGAGAGAGCAATGGCTGATCAACGCTCACCCAGCGGACTCGCCACCTTTTCACGAGGAACTGCCCTCTGGTGGCAACAGGCAAAGCTTCTCACCAGTGCGATCGTGGCGGTTGTCGTCGCGGCAATTCTCGTCGGTGCGCTGGCCGGCGGTGCATACGTGTACTTCGTCACGTCGGCCGAAACTCGCTATTTGACGATCAAGCACCTTGAGGCGGAAATCCTCACCGTCGTTCCGATGGCGAATCCGAACGTCTCGTTCCATCTCGGCAACGACGACACGGCACTGCCGCCCGCTGCGGCGCGGTCGTTTACCGAGGATGCGGCCGACGAGTTCTTCGTCTATGCGCGCAATGCTGCCGTGTACGCTGTTCTAACGGCGATTGCCGTCACGTTCCTTTCCGTCCTGTTTTGGATGGAGTACGGCCGCGGAAAACTTACCGACAAGCAGGTGCGCGGTGCCAAGCTCGTCAAAGCAAAGGAGCTCATCAAGGAACTGGAGGCTCGAGACGACGCGAGCCCCTATCGCATCGCCGGCGTGCCGATGCGGAAGAAGGCCGAAGTGCTCGGCACACTCTTTTCTGGTGCCCAAGGCAGTGGCAAGTCCCAGCAGTTTTTTGCGCTGATGGATCAGGTGCGCGCCCGCAAAAAACGGGCGATCGTCTATGACCCATCAGGTGAATTCACCGCTGCGTATTATCGCGAAGGGAAGGACGTCATCCTGAATCCCCTCGACGCGCGTAGCCCGAACTGGAATGCCTGGCGCGAAATCCAAAGCGAGATCCATTACGACGGGCTGGCTGAGGGGCTCATTCCGATTCCGCCGAATGTCGCCGACCCATTCTTCGCGATTGCGGGGCGCATGGTTTTCAAGGGAGCGATTCGTGCGCTTGGCGGCGACAACAAACGAACCAACGCAGCGCTGTACAAGGCCATCGCCCATAGCAATCTCGAGGAATTGCACGCGATCCTAGCGAACGAGTCCGCGGCGACCTACGTCGATCCAGTCACTGAGCGTACGGGCATGAGCCTTAAGATGACCGTGCAGAACCAGCTCGATTGCTTTCGTTACCTGCACGACGAAGGCGAGCCATTTTCGATCCGAGAATGGATCCAGAATGAGGATGAAGACGACGATTCCTGGCTGTTCATTTCCGTCAACGAGGAGCAGAAAACCGCCCTGCTTCCGCTGATCAGCCTCTGGTGTGATATCGCCATCCGCTCGCTGCTGACACTCAAGCCGATTCATCGCGAACGTCTCTGGTACTTCTATGACGAGCTCCCCACTCTGCAAAAGCTCGAGATCATGAAGCTCGCCGTTACCAACATTCGGAAGTACGGCGGTTGCTTCGTGCTCGGCATCCAGGACTTTTCCCAACTCTTCCAGATCTACGGCGAGCACTTGGCGCGCACGATCATCTCCGGATGCCAGACCAAGCTCCTGTTGCGCGTGACCGATGGTGACGCGGCCAAGGCATTGGCCAACGCGATCGGTCAGGCCGACCTCGACGAAAAGGAAGAAAGCCTGAATCTCGGCATCGACGAGCGGCGCGACGGCATGAGCGTTTTTGCGCGACGCAATCTCCGCGATCTCGTCCTCTCATCCGAAATCCTGCACCTGCCCGACATGCAGGGCTATCTGGTCACACCGAGCGACTATCCGGTTGCTCGGGTCAAGTACGAATACGTCCCCCATCCCCAAACGGTGACGCCCTTCATCCCGCGCCAAACGTACGATCTCTGGCTTCCGGCAGGCGCTGTAGCTGACCGTCCGGCTGCGCCGGAGAGATCCGGCAGCGACCCGTCCCTGTCCCACTCCCCGTCACCCAATCCTTCCGGCGCACCGACCACGGCCGCCGAGGATTCGGCGACCAACGCCGCTGCGGCCGGCCCGGCTGTCGGTGCCTCCGCGCCGAACACTCCTCGTTCCGTAGTACAGCCGTCCAACGTGATCTCGCTGTCGACCGGCGAAATCGTCGACGGTGACACCGGCGAGGTTCACGATACGTCGGCTTCCCGCGAGCCAGGCGCCGGCGAACGGCCCACCGGCCGCGCCGGCCTCGGTGACCTGTTGGGGTGACACGCCATGATGAGCATGCACAATGTCGGCAGCGCCAGCCAAGCGCTCCACTATTTTTCGAAAGACAACTACTACACCACCGATCAGGGACTCGAACATTCCGCCTGGTTCGGCAAGGGGGCGGCCACCCTCGGTCTGAACGGGCAAGTCGATCGGAACGTGTTTTTCAAACTGCTGTCTGGGCAGGTCGGCGATCAGCAACTCGGTCGCGTCGTCTTGGACGAGAATGGCGAGCCCGAGGTCGTGCATCGGCCCGGCATCGATTTGACGTTTTCGGCACCGAAAAGCGTCAGTATCGCTGCCGAAGTTTTCGAAGATCGCGAGGTCCGTCTCGCCCACGAGGAAGCCGTCAAGGAGGCGCTCGAGTACGTCGAGGCGTATGTGGCGCAGGCCCGCAAAACGGTCGATGGCGAGACGCTGGTCGAGCCGACCGGCAATGTAGTAGCCGCCCTCTTTCGACACAACACGAGCCGAGATCTCGACCCCGATACGCATACCCACGCCCTGGTCATGAACGCGACCCAACGCGCCGATGGCGAATGGCGATCGCTCACCAATGACGAGTTGTACGTGCAGCAGAAGGTGATCGGGGCAATCTACACGTCCTCGCTCGCGCGCGGGTTGCAGAAGCGCGGCTATGCCATCACGGCACCCGACGAGAACGGGAATTTCGAACTGGTCGGCGTCACGCGGGAGCAAATTGAACACTTCAGCCAGCGCTCGGCAGCGCGCGATCGATGGCTGCGGGCCAACGGAATCGATCCTGCAAACGCCACGGCCGCCGAGAAGGAGCGTGCCGTGCTCGCGACCCGCGAACGCAAGGTCGGCGTCGACCATGAGGCCTTGTCGGTTCAATGGCGTGAGCGCGCACAAGCAGTCGACCTCGACTACAGCGTCATCCAGCAGAAGGCACGGGAGGCGCGGGAAGCGGGAACGGATGCACGGGTCGTCAAGTTGTCCGGTATTGAAGCCCTACGGTTCGCTGCGTCTCACCTCGGTGAGCGCGAAATCGTGCTGAACCAATATGACCTCGTCCAGACCGCGCTCGAACATGCGGTCGGCCGAACGTCTCCGAATCAGATTCTCGATGCCTACAAAAAGCTGGTCCATCAAGGCAAGATCGTCGACCTTCCGGACGGCAACATTACCACCGAGAAGATGCTCAACACGGAGCGCTGGACGGTCGAGAACGCGCTCGCGCAGCGAGATGCGACGCCGGCGATCGCGCCTGCCGAATTAGTCCGGTCCAGAATCGAACAGGCCATCGCCACCGCGCGTGCGGAGCGGAACGATTCCACCTTCGACTACACCCCCGGCCAGCGAGGCGCGATCGAGCATGCGCTGACGAGCAGAGACCGGATCGTCGCGGTGCAGGGGCTCGCCGGCGTGGGCAAAACCACGATGGTCAAGGGAACAGTCCAGGTCGCGCACGAGCAGGGTTGGCTTGTACGAGGGATGGCCGCAACCGGGCAGGCTGCCAAGCAGCTCGAGAACGACTCCGGTATCCAGGCCGATACGGTTACGATGTTCGAGATTCATGAGCAGCGGCGCCAGGATGATTTGAAGGTCCTGCGCGAGTATGTGCCGGACCTATCACGAGAGCGCGAGCTCTGGCTCGTCGACGAGTCATCGTTCCTCGCCCAACGGCAAATGGCTCGCCTATTTAAGATGGCGGAACGAGCGGATGCGAAGGTCATCCTCCTTGGCGACCGCCTCCAGCTGCAGGCCATCGAGGCGGGCAAACCGTTTGAGATCCTGCAGGACGAGGGCGTGACCACCGCTCAGATGACCCAGATCCAGCGCCAGAAGAATCCCGAGTTGCAGCAGGCAGTCGCGATCACCGTGGGCACCGCCGACCTTGCACCGGATGAGCCCCTCACCGACCTGAACCTCGCACGTAACGCTCGCGCCTTCGACTTTCTCGAGCGAGCTGGGCGCGTGACGGAACACGAGGATCCGCGAGACCTGATCGACCTGTTGGCGCGCCAGTACGTCGACCGGGGACCACGAAGAAATCAGACGATCATCATCACCCCGTTTAACGAGGACCGCGTCGAAATCAACAATGCGGTTCGGGCGGAGCTGCAGGAGCGTGGCGATCTCGATGTCAACGACTCGGCACACACCATCTTCCGGTCCGACGGCGATTTGACCCGGGCCAAGCAGAAGGAGGCGCAGTACTACACCAAGGATATGACCGTCCGGTTTGGTCGTGACTATCAGAAAATACTCGCCTCCCGCGGCGAATACATGGGCGTTGTGGGCACTCGACCCGACGAGGGTATCGTCGTTCTGCGGAAGTCCGACGGGTCTCTAATGGAATGGGAACCGAAAAAGTACAACCGGGTGGAGGTGTATCTCTCGGAAACGAGGAATCTCGCCGCGCGTGACGTCATCCGCTTCACCCGCGGCGACGAGCTCGTCAAGAATGGCCACGAGGCGACCGTCGTTTCTGTCAACGAGAACCAGGCGGTCCTGCGGCTCGCGGATGGCAAGGAAATTCCTTGGGATCTCGACGCGCAGCGTCATTGGGATCACGCGTACGCGGTGACGGTTCACGCAGGCCAAGGCGCGACCCGCGAGCAAGCCATGCTGCATATCCCTTCACACAAAATGGAGCGTGATCCGGAAGATGCTCGGCGCCAGTCAGACGTCGCGATGACGGTGCGTAGGATCTTCGGCGACCGGAGCTTCTATGTCGGGCTCACCCGGGCGGTCGAGGATCTCCAGATTTTCACGACCGACGCAATTCTCGCTCGAGCGGCCGTCTCACGCCACCAGGACAAGTCAAGCGCCATCGAGACGCTGCGTGAACATGAGCTGGCCGAGCAGGCGAATACCCAGCCGCAGCGCCAGCGACGTCAACAAGCTGCGCAACAGATGCAGATCGAGCCGGACTGAGGTTGCGGCGCGCGCCCGCGACGGACGCTGTTCCATCGCCTCGCCGCTACGGTTATAGGGGCGATGCTCGGTCGCAGGCGCGCTGCGCGTTCAAATTAAATCAAATCGAAAGAATTGTGTTGGAGTCTCGAATATACCTTTCGATTTGTTGACATCTGTTCGGCGCGGGAACCTCCGTATTGCAAAGCGGTAAAGAATTCCAAATCGATGTCGATATCATCGTGTAGGATCAGCAGCGGTACTATTTCCCCGTGCACCTGCGGTCTCGCGATGTATTAGAAATTTCAACTAAAACCACATCGTATGTTTGCGAAAAACAATAAATTTATGTGTAGAGGGCCGAAGGCGGTGCTTCAACGAGTAACCTTCGTTTCGATTTTTGTAATAGTTTTCATGATATCTGCGGGAAACGTTATGCCAAATTCAAATAGCAGCAGACCTCGCGAATCCAGGGAATTCTGGATGGAGAAACTTGGTCTGGAGCCTCATCCGGAAGGAGGCTATTTTAGATACGCATTTGGTTCTGACATTTATCGAAAGACGGCGAGCGGCGCTGAAAGGAAAAATTATAGCGGAATCTATTTCATGGTGACCCATGATAGCCCGTCGCACTTCCATCAGATGATATCCGATGAAATATGGTACTACCACTCTGGCGACCCGCTCATGATGCACGTCATCGATGAAACGGGAGCATATCGGACGGTCCGTCTCGGCCCGAACGTGGAACATGGAGAGGTACTTTCTGTAGTTATGCGCGGAGGATGGATTTTCGGGGCGTCGGTCGATTCAGGTGATTACACGTTGGTCAGTTGCGCTGTTGTGCCGGGATTTGACGATGCTGATTATAGAATTCTTACTCAGTCCGAGTTGCTGGGAAAGTATCCGCAATATCGAGATATCATATTGAAGATGGCGTATCAGAATCTGCCCAAGTGACGTAAGTGTTCGGTTTTCCAAGGTAGGCCGGTGGTGCTTTTGGTTGTTTGGTGGATCGATTTTGAACAGGCGCAATTATGGTAACGGCAAATAGTATCCCGAGATGCCAGGTAGAGGCGATTCTTCCGAAGGATGGTGAAAAGCGATTTTCGGTCGCGAGAGTGCGCGTGAATGATACGGGTATTTCGATGAAGCTGCCCGTTGGTGAACTGTTAGAGGCGGATTGGATTGGCAAATTCTCTGCCAACGATGTCGCATTGCTCGCTACGGTAAATGCTAACGACGTCAATATCCAGAACATCACCGAGCGAGTGCCGCACTTCCCTTACGGGATTATTTATCTTACGGCACTTTTCAGCGTCATGTTGGTCACTACCAATTTAATTGGAGATAGTATCACCACCATCAACCTGCCGTTCCTGCATGGGTACAGCGTCCTCTTTCCGACCGCGCTAGTCGTTTTTCCGTTGACGTATTGCTTTGGGGCTTGCATAACGGAGACGTATGGATTTGTTGTAAGTCGCCATGTGATATGGGGTGCGTTTTTAGTGAACATCCCGGTTATTCTGATTATTCTGTCGCTCGAGAAGGCGGGATGGCTGGGCGGTAGCGTTCTCGGAGTGTCCCATCAAATGATGAGGGCGCTGGGCGCGTCGGCTGTCGGCTACTTCGCAGGCGAGTTATCTAATTCGCTGGTCGTATCTAGGCTGAAGATCGCACTAAGAGGCCGCGCCCTGATTCTTCGTTTTCTTGCGGCCAATGCAGTCGGAGCAGTCGTCGATAGCGTTCTATTTGGGACACTATTGTTTTACGGTGTTGTGCCGTTGACTGTGCTTCTCAAGATCGTGCTTGCACAAATCACGATAAAGATGTTGTACGAAATGGCGTTCTCTGTCTTGTTTTCCAGAATCGTTCTCTGGATAAAGTCGCGTGATGGTGTCGATCATTACGACTATAAGGTGAATTTCATTCGGAGCTAGTGCCCATTATAATTTCCACAACTTTTCCGATGATCGCTTGCTCATTTATCAATATGGGCCGGCGCTTTGAGGTTGATTCTATGTCGTAACCGATGAGTTTTTCGCCATCCGTCAACTTGACGAAGGTGTAAGTTTGTTCATCTACTTCGACAAATGCAAAATCGCCTGAATCAAGAGAAGCATAATCTCCTATGACAAGGATGGCATTGTGCGGAAGCGGTTCGGTGCGGCTCTTGGGGGCGAGTGCAATCGCAAATCGACTCGAATTTGCGTTCGATACCCTGATCCACAGCTGACCGTGGCGCGGCGCCGCGGATACTTTTCGCGCGTCGCGCAGACTCCGCTGCTCATAGACAGGCACGAACCCCCTGCTCTCTTCGCCGAAGAGGGACGACATCGGAACGGCGAAAAACCGGGCAATTGCTGAAATCGTGCTCAGTCTCGGATCGATAGTTTCACCCGATAACAGGCGGCTGAGCGTCCCCCGGTCAAGATCGATCGCGCGCGACAGTTCCGAGTCGTTAACCCCGGCCTCCTGCTGCAAGTGTTTGATTGTTGCCACAAACGTGGCCGCTAGACTTGCAAGTTCTTCCTTTTTCTTCACGCGCTTTGTCCGACCCTAATTTTTGTTCAACGAAGGAGTTGAAAATTTTCAACATCCTGTTACAGTTGGTAACGTCATTTGCTGGTCGACCGATCGGCGCTGGTCAGGGTGAGAGGACAAGATCGTCGTCTCCCGCTGCGCCCTGCAAAATATGTTGTTTTGCAATGCAAGTCATGTTCTAATGCAGTGCAATACAGGTAATGTTGGTAGAAATTGAATCGAACCATCCGAATCGGTAGCTATCGCTTTACTATCCTCCAGTTGAGCACATTGGAGGGTGGGTTGAGCAAGATTACTGAGGCGGAATTTCGGGATGCCGCGAAGAACAACGCTATCAAGCACGCATCGGTTTTGCGCACGGATAGGGGCTATCTCTTCGTCGTCGAACTGTCTTGGAAAGAGGGCTTGCACACGTTGTATACGTTCCGCAATGAACCGAGGACATGGGCAAGCCTGGATAGCATGATGAAGTACTTTGAGAAGCACGAGCTGAACGTTAACGTGATCACCCTGCAGTGGAATCCAAAGGGATGAGCGGTACGAACCTGGTAGCTCCAGGTAGCGGCAGTCGCCAGGTTTACCGATGCGAAGTCGGCCCGGCCTCTGAGCCGCTCGCGCGAAAGCGTAATGAGTTCTGAGCGCTGCCCACGTGTGACTAGCTGTTCTATACGCGATCTTGGTCAATTGACCGCCGTGGGTTTTGAAGTGGACAAAAAAACATGTGCGGCGCTTCGAATATCGTCACGCCGCAGATTCGGAAAGTCTCCGAACATTCATGTCTGTGTTGTGCAGTTGTAGTTAATTAAGACGGACATACAGGGTGCGCCAACACCCCATATGTCCTGACCACAAGCAAATAGCTGGGAAAGCTGAGAGAGACCACTCGTGGCTACAGATATTGTACGTCAATCCTTCGGGATTGACGCATTCGATGCGTCCCTTTTTAAGGCGACGGCGATACGCCTTGTCCACCGCACCGGAATATCACGCGCGAGCAAGACATTCGATCGCTGTTCCGCGTCAAACCTCCTCCGCAGCGGCATGTCTTGCCCTGCGGGTTCGGTGTCACGCATCTTTTCGGACGGACCCCCTTTTTGCTCCATGTTGCTCTTTTGGTACGAGCAGCTTTCGCTCGTATCCCGCCTGTCGCTTTCTTCTCTCAGTGCCTCGACTGCAGGCGGTCTCGTAGCGTTTCGGGGCAACCCGATACGCTACGTTTTTTATTCCGTGCGTCGCCACTCATCGTGTGCGATGCGCACCTTCTGCGTGGCAGTTGCTGCCACGATCGCCCTGCTCGCTTCTCCGCCAGCGACCGCGGACGTTTGCAAGGGCAATATCTTCAATGAGGCGGCAGCACTCTATCACCTCGATCCCGATCTCCTGCGGGCGATAACCTGGGTCGAATCCCGTGGCGTGCCCGGCGCCGTTGGGCCGCGCTTGCCGGACGGCCACAGGGCGTGGGGAGCCGCGCAAATCAACGATGTCCATCTTCCCGAACTCGTCAGCTACGGCGTCACCCAACGCGACCTCCTGAACCCGTGCGTGAACCTTAAGCTCAGCGCGTGGGTGCTCGCCAACTGCATCCAGGCCAAGGGCGCGACCTGGGCCGCCGTCGGTTGCTACAACACAGGGCCCGGTTCCACGAACATCGCCGCCCAGGCGCGCTATGTCCGGCTGGTGCAGCGCGCATATGCGGGCTATCGCGCCCAGTCGGCGCTCGGCAAGGTCGCCGAAGGAGGCGCGCGATGATGCGCCTCGTCCCTCTTCTTGGCCTGATTGTCGGGACCCTTACGCAAGCCTGCTTTGCGTCTTCCCGCCTTCCGGACTACGACGTCACGCAGATCGGCGAACCCGGCTCCGGCCGCTACGTGTTCTGTTCCGGCGACTCGTGCCCTGAACCGACGATCAAGCACCTCGCGGCGCCGGCGCCTGTCGTTCAAGAGAATCTATCGCTCCCTGTATCGGCCGCAGAAACCCGGCCCGTTCAAGCGCTTTCCACGCCGATCGCCAAGCGCCACCAATCCCTGCAAGCGCGAATCCGACATGTCCACCGAGTCGCGAAGGTGGCGAATCGAACGCTTTGCACCGCGGGCGCCGCGGTCGGGACGGCGTCGAAGCACCTGGCGGGCCGTTAGTCCGCGCAGCTCACCGATTCACCACTCGACCAAGGAGGAAACGCGACAGTAAGTAATCCGTAATGAAATTTCGATTGTTCGTTTAACTACTTTCCCCCTGAATCGTGCTCGCGCTGCATATAGCGGCGCGAGCACAACCCCCGGCCCGCGCTGCTGGCTAGCTACCACATGAGGACTAGATGAATACCGCTCAATTCAACCAGCTCGAGATGCTCGAATATCGAGCCGCGAGCGCCCTCGTTGCTTTCGAGGATCGCGCGAAGGCGCTTCTGGAGAAATCCGAAGTGCGTGAAACGCTGAACTTCGTCGTTGCCGTGATCCTCGCGGTCACGCTAATGATGGTCGCCCGTTACGCATTTGGAACGGACGGCGTGGAGTTCCAGCAAGGGTCGACCACCCTTGAGGGATGGGTCAAAGGCAATCCCGGAAAAAGCTGCGCACTCGCTGGTTTGATGTTCGGGAGTGTGCGCGCGATGTTCGTGAAGGACTACGGTGCTTTCGTTGTCCCGTCGGGAATCGGCATCCTGACCGGGATAATCGTCGGCATCATCGACGCCAGCTATACCGCGACGATCTGACCGGGAGCGGCGATGTCGGATGATCTCAGTCACTACGTACCCAGTCGCCTTGACGACCCGGAGAAGTTTCTGTTCTTTCGCAAGGATGTAGCAGCGATCGGGCTCACTGGCACGATCGGCGGTGTGTTGCTTAACCACACCCTGCTTGGTCTAGTCGCGGGCGTTGCGATCGCGGCGCTTTGGCAGAAGTTCAGCTCGGGCCAGCATCCCGGTATGTCGGCTCACGTCATGTACTGGGTATTGGGTCAGCCAGCGCCGAAGAAGTTTCCGCCGTCCGATCTTCGCGAACTGAACGGGTGATTCGATGACACCCGGTAAAGCCGCCCAATCACGCGAACAGCTGCAGGCCGAGAACCGCTTTCTGAAGAAAGTGCTGCTCGGAAACGGCACCACCAGTGTGGTCATCGCGCTCACCTGTGCATGGCTGGTCGTCACGCAGCGCGTCATCATCATGCCGCCAGCCGTTCGCGGCACCTACGTCGTCGGGGCTCGGTATGCAAACGACCAGTACCTCGCCGATCAGGCCGCGTACGTGCTCTCCCTTTCCAAAAGTGTCACGCCGACCACCGTCGACAACAACGTACGGATTCTCCTGTCCATGGTCGACGACGATCGACGCGCCGCGCTCAAGACGGCATGGGAGGCCGACGCACTCCAGATCAAGCACGACGGCGTGACGGACGTCTTCGAGCCGATGGGGGTAGGCGAGGTGGATTTCCGCAACAAAGCTGTGAAGGTCACCGGCACCTTGACCACCTACATCTCCGGCAAGCGCACGAGCTCGGAACAAAAGACCTACGAGGTCTATTTCGGAATCACCGTCTTCGGCCGCTTAGTCCTCCTCGACATCCGAGAAGCCGCGCGCGGCAAACAAGGCGTCGAGCCGCTGGTCACAACGGAGACTCCCGCATCATGAAATTTGCCTTCAATCGACAGTCGCCGAAATTGTGCACGGCATTCAGGCCGCGTCTCGTGTTTGCCGCCATGATGTTCCTGACTACCACTAGTGCGCATGCGATCCAGGTCGTCAAGGGAGCGGATCGGCAAACGCAGCAGGTCTCGATCTCCGCGGCGGAATACAACGTTCTGTCAATGTCCGGGGGGCGCAGCTTTTCGAAGATCGTGCCAGCTCTACCAGGCTCGATCTCGTGGACGCAAGACGGCGGAAAGCTCTGGCTCATGCCCGCGAATCCGACCGCGCTGAATGAGTCGATCACGGTGTTCGTGATCGATGACGCCGGCACGACCTACCGATTATTGCTCGTTCCCGGTCCGCGACCGGCCGAAGATATCCGTATCGAACCGCCTGCAGCGCGCTCGACCCAAGCGCTCCACGCGTCGGCTTTTCAACGACGGGTGAAACTCATGATGCTGGCGATGGCCGGTGGTCGGGGGGCACCGCAGCTGTCGTACACGTCGCTCGACACTGTCGTGCCGCTCTGGAAGGAGGCTGTATTGACGCTGGTCCGTCAGTACAGCGACGGCGATTTCATTGGCGAGACCTACACGCTCTCGAATACCTCGCACACCGACATGGCCATCGACGAGCGCGAACTCTACGCGCCGGGCGTGCTCGCCATCGCGATCGAAAACGCAAACCTGCCGGCCGGCGCCAGCACGATTGTCTATGTCGTTCGTGAGCGGGGCGACCATGAGTGATGTCAATCAAGCAACCAAGCGCCGCCAGCGGATCCTGACCGTGGCCTGCTTCGCCGTCCTCGCTGGCCTCTTCACCGTTGGTATGTTCTTCACGCAGAGCGGGCCGGCCAATCGTCAGTTCACCACGAAGGTGCCGTTTACGAGCCTCGGCGACCAGAACGATCGCAATGCCTGGCGGGCTCACTCGGAGGCGCAACTCGCTGAGCTTACGCGCAGGATGTCGAGTATAGATTCGCGCGCCGACGATGCCGTGTCACAGATGAAAGCCTTGTCGAAAGCCCAGGACGAGCTCAGCAAGCGGATCGACGCGATGAAGAGCACGCCGGCAAGCGCCCCCGCGGCCGCGTCCGGAGCAACGGCAGACCGCGCGGCCCTGGACAAGCCAATTCCCCTCAACGGGGCCCCGGCCAAGACGGGCGCAATCCTGAATCCGCCATTCGGCAAATCCGGCAACCCCGGTGTCGATATGGCTGCCGCCCCTCCAAAGCTCGCCATCATTCAATTCAATGCGCCGACCGGCAACGGGGTCGACTGCGTCGACCCCCGCTACTCGTCGTTGCCGTTGGATCAGGCGACACGCGCACAGCAGGACTGCCTGAAGGCCAACGGCAAGAAGAAAGTCACTTTCATCCCTGCCACCTCCTTCGTGCGCGTATTCATGATGAACGGCGTCGACGCTCCGACGGGCGGCGAGGCCCAGCACGATCCGCTTCCGGTGTTCCTCCAGGTATTGGACGCAGCCAATCTACCGAACAGTCGCAAGCTCGACATCACGGAGTGCCGCATCCTGACGCAGGCGTATGGCGACGTTTCCAGCGAGCGCACTCACATGCGCGGTGAAACGCTCGACTGCATCCTGAAGAACGGCCGAACCGTGGAAATGCCGATTAAGGGCAACGTCATGGGCGAGGACGGCAAGGAAGGCGTGCGAGGTCGACTAGTCTCGAAGGCAGGATCGGCACTGGCCATGTCGGTGTTCGCCGGTATCTCCTCCGGGATTGGGCAAGCGTTCAACGAATCAGCCAACACCCTCAGCAATACCGCACTCGGGTCCACCTCCATTATCAACCCGAGCCAGGTCGGCCGTGCCGCCATCGGCAGCGGCGTATCTGGGGGTGCAGACACTCTTAAGCAGTACTACATCCGAGCGGCCGAAAAGCTTTTCCCTGTGATCGAGACGGACGGTGGTCGCATCGTCGAGTTCGCCGTGTCAAAGGGAGCCGAATACGACGGCGCCCTCTCCGATATCAGCAACATCAACGATGGCTTGGCCAACGATGGCCGTGCTAACGATGGGGGCTACACCGATGATTGATGAAACGAAGAGCGTGACCATCGCAGCGTTCGAGGCCGCGATGCTGCGGTGTGCGGACCAAGCGGTTCACGAAGCGTCGTTCACGAAGGATGGAGACGGCAACTACCACCAACCGGAAATGCGCCGGGCGCTTGCCGGTTGGTGCGGCGCTGCTTTGCTCATTGCCGAGCAGGTGCGGGGATTCGCGGATATCGGTGCCGATCGATTTCGCGGTGATCCCGCGTTTCAATCGGGCTTCCTTGAATTTCTTAAGCAAGCTGCGGATCTGCTCGACCTCTCCAGCAACGAGCTTGGTTCGTCAGCCGTTACCGACGTGACCGACGCGAATCCACTGACAAGTGCGGCAGCGTTCGACGATGCAGCACTCGACGGGTTCAACCGCGTGTTGAAGGCAAAGATGGCAGTGGGTAGAGCCCAGGGGCGTGCCGGGTGGTGGAGCGCACAACGGGGTGATCTGTCGACTATGTTGCGCTCGCACGTCGACAAGGGCGACCCCATCGATATCGGCCTGCTCGCCATGATGCACTGGTACATGGACGAGGCCGTCGCGTCTGCCCCCACGCAGCCTGACGCGATCGTTGCCGCTGGCGAGCTCACGAAGATTTCCAGCAGTCCGGTCATGGGCGGCCAACTCGACATCAGGACGCCGGCCGGTGCCATTGGCATTACCGGCTTTCCGAACGAACTTGCGCGCGACTGCAAGCCCTGGCTCTGGGAACAGGTGGAGATTGTGATCCGTTCCACGGCCGAAGCGCGCCGCGCCGGCGCCGTCAAGCTGGACGCAGGCGCGGATCGTGGAGTCGCCTGCCAGGATGCTGCCACACCTGCCGTGGAGCATAAAGCGTGAGCCGGCTGACGAAAGCACAGCGCGATCGGCTCCGGCGCAAATACGACGGCCGCTGCGCGTACTGTGGAATGCCATTGCCCGATCGGTGGCATGGCGACCATGTAGACCCGGTTGTACGCGCGGTCGAGACCAAGCGAACCGCGAATGGCCAATGGAAGCTTGTGAGCGTCCCGTCGAGGCATCCGGAGCGTGACGTCGAGTCGAATTACATGCCGTCCTGTCCGCCTTGCAACATCAGCAAGGGGCAGATGTCGCTTGAGCAGTGGCGCCAAGCGCTCATGAAGCATGTCGCCTCCCTCAACGCGTATCACCCGATCGATCGCCTGGCGAAGTGCTACGGGTTGATCGAGGAAACCGGGGCGCCTGTCGTCTTCTATTTCGAGCGGGTCGCTGCGCGCGCGGCCGTCTCTGGAGAACTTCAATGAACTCTCCCCGCGATTATCAACTTGTCCCGTGTCCGTACTGCGACCTTGACGCGGTCATGCGTGTTTCCGAAGCGATGTTCGGTGGGAGTTGCGTCGAACCCGCGTGCCCCGGTTATCAGATGGTGCTGCTCTTCAACGACGCCGCTGCCGCTGCAGCCGCCTGGAATCGACGCGCTGGCTCAGTACATCCGGACGATGTCGCCGTTGACCTCTTCGCTGCACGGATGAAACGCAAGCTCGCCAAGAAGCGTCAAGAAGGCCGTCGCGGACGGCGCGACCCCGCGACCGTCTCGGCGATGACGCTCGCGAGCGAGCTTATCGAGGTCGTCGCGATGGGCGATCCCGTGGATGTTGCCAACGTCGCGATGATGCTCGACCAGCGAGGTGCAGAGGCGCGGTTCTTGCCGGCCGCGCTGTGGGACTTCGTGCAACGCCGCAAGCCCCTGGAGGACTGACCATGCCTCGTGCCAAATATATGCCGACTGCCAACGATGTACTTGCTGCGATGCGCCCACGTGTCGCCTATGCAGCCTACGCGTTGGCAAGCGAGTTTCACCTGAGCGCGGCACGGATTCGCCCGCTGCTCGAAGCGATGGTCTCGCAGGGCACGCTCTCGATTGCGCATGTTCCGAATTCGCGGGGCTACAACGTCCGCATTGCCGGAGATAAGCAGACCGCGGATTCCCCTGTTGAAGAGTATGTCGGTGTGCCGGCCGCACCGCGCACGCATGTTGTGTTGACCGGCGACTTGACCGTATACGCGGCTGAGATCAAGCGCCGGGCGGACCTTTGCATGATGGTGCGGCGATGACCGAGATCAGCAAGATCGAGTGGTGCGACCGCACGTGGTTTGGAGCGTGGGCCAAACGGACTGGCCAGGTCTACGACGGCATCGATTCAGCAGCCTACGACGACGGCGACGCCCGCATGCTGCGCGTTGGTAAGAAGCTGGCTGGCCGCACGATCGATGGGGTCAAGCATCACGCTTTTTCGAAGCCATCTCGGCAAATGACCGTCCCTCCAGCGTCGGCGCCCACGTTCGCCGCCGGCACCTCGCCCTCAACATGCTCAATGATCCAATGAAACACGCCAAATTCACTTTCGCTCTTCTGATGACGACGTGCATCGCGTGGGGCTGCACCACCCAAGGTACATCCGCGGTGCCATCCACGGTTCCGGCGCGCGTCGCCGGGCCAAGCTCTGAAGTCGGTGTCACGGCGTCCGTCGCTCAGGCTGCGACGTCGCAGATAAACCCTGCCGACCCGAACCTTGATCCCGGCGTAGCTGCGCTCAAGGCGGCGCTCCATGCACGCTACCCGGCAACCAAGTTTCGCGAGGTCGCCGCCACGCCGTCGGTCGGCATCTATGAGGTCGTGATGGGTAACAAGGTTGCCTATACGGATGTCACCGGGCGGTACTTCCTGTTTGGCCATCTCTTCGACATGGTGACGCAGCAGGATCTGACCGTGCCGCTCGAGCAAGCGCTGCAGAAGGTGCGGTTCCCGGCGGATCGGCTTCAGGACGCGTTCGTCGAGGTTCACGGTACCGGCCGCCGCAAGCTCGCAATCTTCGACGATCCCGATTGTCCCTACTGCCTGGCCTTGGAGGACGACCTCTCCAAGCTCAAGGACGTCACGATCTACCGCTTCATGTACCCGCTCGAATCGATTCATCCGCGTGCCCGCGCCCATTCCATAGCGATCTGGTGCGCCGAGGACAGGCTTGCCACCTGGCACGCGTGGATGCCCCTCGCATTGTCGCGCTGGATGCGTGATCAGGGATCGACTCCGACTGGCGTCGCTGCCAAGACACCTGCCCCGCCACGCGTCGAGCCGAAGCTCGTGTCGTGCGCAAATCCCATCGACGCGAACGAAGCCCTGGCCGCAAGCATGGGAATTTCCGGCACGCCTGCGCTCGTGAGCGAGGACGGGCGGGTGCTGCCGGGCGCCGCCAGCGCCGAAGCAATCGATCAATGGCTTGGAGCGAAGTGACCATGAAAAACAAGATCATGCTCGCCACGCTTTCAGCGCTTCTCAGTCTGACCGGCTGCAGCTTCAGCGGCTACGACGCGAACTCGCAATTCGCCTGCAAGGCGCCTGAAGGTGTGCTCTGCAGCAGCATGTCCGGCATCTATGCCAACGCGATGGCGCATAACCTGCCTGATCAGCACGTTCATACAGGCGCGGGCGCGACGACCAATATCGCACTCGGCAGCTATGCCGGAGATCCCGGCCCGGCATCGAACGCATCGGGTGCTGCGGTCAGTGCCAGTTCTCGACCCGTCGTCGGCTCCGCCGAGATTCTCCCCAAAGCGCTCGATAGCGGCGCTCCGGTTCACACGGCTTCGCGCGAAATGCGTGTCTGGTTCGCGCCGTGGCAGGACGCGGACTCCGACTTGCATGACCAGGAATACGTCTATCTGATCGTCGATCCTGGCCACTGGTCGATCGCGCACAACCAGCAGCGCATCCAGGCCGCGTTCCGGCCGGTGATGCCGCCGACTCCTGCGCGGGATGCTAGCAGTAGCGGTAGCAAGGCGGCTACTTCCAGCTCCAACAGCGATTCGACGTCGGGGGCGATATCGAGTGCTGATCGGGTCATGCAGGGCATTCTCACGCCTGCCGGCGCAGTCGACCGTGCAGCGGCTGCGATGCCCGCAGCGACGGACCATTGATCCAGGAGTCATTGATGAGCACCTTGCAGGCCTGGATCGATGACGCGAAATCGCTCGCGCGAATTGCGATCAGCGAAGCAATTCTCGGCACCGAGGACGATCTCGGGCCGCCCGCGCCCGTTGCCGCGGACCAGCGACGCATAGAGACGGTCGGACTTCATAACCTGCTTCCGTATGACCAGTACGACCCCGCCACCGAGCTCTACTACAACACGGATTCGGTTGGCTTCGTGCTTGCGGTTGCACCGCAGACGGGCGCCGACGCGGAGTTGACCCGCAGTCTCCACGGCCTATATGACTCGGTTCCGGCCGGCTATGGGCTCCAATGGATGCTGTTGGGCGACCCCATCATCGAGGAGTCATTGAACGCCTACGTCGACCTTCGGCGCGAGTACGCCGAGGCGGGACGTGCGCCCTCGTTCTATCTGGAACAGGCCGAGCGCCGCGCCGCATTCATTCGCGGCAAACTCGGCCAGCCGCTGTTTCTTGGCCAAAACTATTCGATCACGGACAAGCGGCTGTTGCTGTCGATCGTGCGCAAGGGCTCGCTCGACGATCTGAAGCTGATCGAAGAAATCCAGAATATTCGCGACGTCGTCGGTGCGACGTTGAGTTCCGCAAGCCTGGCAAGCCGTAGCGCGGAGCCCAACGATCTGTTGCGTTTTCTCTGGCCGATCCTCAACCCCGGTGCGTTCTTTGGCGATGGGGCTGAAACGATCGATCAGACTTATAGCGACGACAAGCCCATTCGTGACCAACTGACGGCTTTCGGTCACCACATGCGGGTGAAGGCAAAGCATTTGCTCTACGGAGTGCCGCCGGAGGATGCCGACGAGCCCGACGCACGCATCGCTGTGCGCAGCTTTGGCGTGCACCAGTATCCGAAGAGCAAAGAGCTGTGGGAGATGAACAACATCGTCGGCTCGCTCTTCAACGATGTCCATCAATACCCCTGCCCGTACCTGATCACGCTCGGCGTCCTGATTCTCGATCAGACCGCCGTCGAGACACGGGCCGCTTTGCGTAGTGCGCGCGCGACGCAGAACGCCGAATCGAAGATCGCGAAGCTGCAGCCCGAACTGGCGCTGCAGAATCAGGACTGGAAAGCCGTCTCGATGCAGCTCACGCAAGGGGGCTCGATGTGTGAGCTCTATCACACGCTCACGCTCTTCGCGCCGCGCAAGAAGATGGAGCAGTGTGTGGCGGCCGCGAAAGGCATCTGGCGTTCGGAGCGCTTCAAGCTGTTCCCGATGCTGACCCAGCAGCTGACGACATTCCTGTCGGCCCTGCCCATGATGCTGACAAGCGACATGCGGGACGACCTCAAGAAGTTTCGGTTGATCACCACCAAGACCACCGTAAATGCGACCGATATGGCACCGGTGCTCGGCGAGTGGTCGGGTACGAATGGACGGGCAAGCCTGCTCTTTTTTGGCCGTCGCGGTACACCCGCGCTTGTAGACATTTACTCGAGCGGAACGAACTACAACGGCTTTGTCGATGGTACTTCCGGCGCCGGTAAATCGGTGCTCATGAACGACATCATCGGAGCGTTCCGCTCGGTCGGCGGAATCATCCGGATCTGTGACGTGGGCTATTCGTACGAAAAGCAGATCGACATGGGAGACGGCCAGTACATCGACTTCAAGCCTGGGTCGCGAATCGTCATCAATGCGTTTTCGACCGCTGGCATCGATACCGAAAATGGTCTCGACAGCGAGGTGAAATTCATCCGGCCGATCATCGCGCGCATGGTATCGCCGACCGCTCCTATCACTCCGTTCGAGGGCGCGTTGCTCGATGTCGCAGTGCGCATCGTATGGAAGGACTACGGCCAGGAAGGTAGTCCCACGTTGGTGCGAGACGCCCTGCTGAGCCTGAAGGACCAGAATGGGCAACCCGAGCGCATCGCGTATGAACTTGCCGTGCGTCTCGAACCGTTCTGCAAGGGGGGTGTTTACGGCGACTACGTCAACGGGCGCACCAACGTACGACTCGACAATGAAGTGGTTGGACTTGAGCTCGAGCACCTCAACAGCGATCCCCAACTGCGCACGGTGATCATGCTCGGCCTGACCAATCAGGTCACCAACGAAATGTACCGCTTTGACCGGTCGCGACCGAAGCTGTTCCTGCAGGACGAGGGCTGGCAGATCGTCGGTGACGATCAGGAATCGGCCGACTTCATGGAAGAAGGCTATCGGCGTGCGCGCAAATACGAAGGCAGCTTCTTTTTCGCGACGCAGGGGATCACCGACGCCGGGATGAACAAGGCAACGCAGGCCGCGTTCGACAACTCCGCATGGAAGTTCCACCTCAAGCAAAGCGACGACACGCTCAAGAAGATCGAGAAGGGCGACGTGATGGATCTGTCGCCGGGGTTGAAACGCATGTTGAAGTCGCTACGCCCGGTACCCGGTCGCTATAGCGAGTTCGTCCTCGTCGATCCGAACGGCGGCACGCACCTACTGCGCCATATCCCTGACGAATTCACGCTGGCCATGGCGACCACGAAGGGGCCGGACTACGAATTCATGCAGCGTTTGCGTGCCGGCGGCACGTCCACAGAAGACGCGATCCGCGCCCTAATCCAAGCCAAACGGAAGTGAACATGCGACACGACCTCGTACTCACCGGCCTTATCTCGATCGGCGCTTCGTTGGTGCTGGGCTCCCCGCTCGTCTACTTATGGACGCAACGCGAAAGAGTTGCGCCGGTCGTCGTGGTTGACGTGCAGAAGCTCATCAGCGATGAGCAGGAAACGCTGCTGAAGACCTTCAATAATGGCGATCCCGTCCACATGACGGACGACGCGAAGAATAAGGCGACCCAACACGCCGGCGATTACGCAAAGCGCCTGTCGGCCGCGCTGGACCAGCTCGGCACACAGTGCGGCTGCGTTGTCGTCAATAAAGCTGCCGTGCTCGCAGGTGATGCGCCCGACCTCACTGACCTGATCGCCAAGAGGATCGCGAAATGACTCGTCTCCGATCGACGGCCCTCTCCCAGTTTTCTGCGCGCACGCTTGGAACAAAAATGGTGGGCGGACGATTTGCACCGACCGCCGTTGGTGATTATCTGGCCGCCTCGACCAGTACTTGTGCGGCGGCGCTTGCAAACGTAACGACGCATTTCGACTTGCGTCGATCGGGGGGCGCGAATTTTGCAAGAACCGACCTTCGCGGAGATGAGCAGTGATCGCGCTCGTCGCCTACTCCAGCGGCCTGGCTCGCTATCGACGGTTTGTTCGCACCGTGGTCGCGCTGACGGTCGTGGCGGCTGTCGCATGGGGCCTCACGCCTTGGTATGGGCTGACGTTCAACATGTCGACCAGTCTGCCGGGGACGCTCTACTTCATCCGCAAGGGCCCCTGTCGGCCGCGCCTCGGCGACACCATCGCATTTCGGTGGCACGGTGGGGCGACCTACCCCGCAGGACTGACCTTCATCAAACACGTGGCTGGTTTGCCTGGCGATGTCGTGCACGTCGTTGGTCGCAACGTCTGGGTCAATCAGACCTATATCGGCTACGCCAAGCCGCTCTCGCTTGCAGGGATGGCGCTGTTTCCGACCGAAGACGGCGTGATTCCGCCGGGACACTACTTCGTGGCCACGCCGAACCCGAACAGCCTCGATTCGCGGTACTCGATCGCCGGCACCGTTCCTCAAACCGCAATCGTCGGGGAGGCCTATGAAATTTTTTAACCGCTGCCGCGCCCTCAGCACGCCGGCCGGCGCTTCAACTGGAGGCTCAGATGACGCTTCTGATGCTTGCAATTGGCTTGTTCATATGGGCCGTATGGATGTGCGTGATCGTGTTCTGTCTTGGTGTGGGGTTTCTGGTGGCCTGGTTTATAGGCATGTCATTGGTACACCACATTTCTTTATCGTCCAAATAGTGGACACAGGGATAGGTCCAGCCTGCTTGCTCGTTGGTTGGAGGCAGCTACGACAGCTTATCCGACGAGCTGCAGTCCTGTGGATCGCGGCACTGACGGTCGCGGTATCCCCGATTTCAGCGATTGCGGAGGACCTGGGCGTGGTTGGCCCGACGTATCCGATTGCGGAGCACGACGCGATTGCGATGCTGAAGCGCCGCCTGCTCGAACTGCAAGCCAATGGTGGGCTGGCGGCCATCGAGCGCCGTGCGCGCCAGCGCGCGCTGCATGACGTCACGTCCCTGCCCCCGGTGCCGGGCATTTCGACCGTCAGCGCGTACTCGAGTCGCCTGATTGATCCGACGGTCACCTACTCCAAGCCCGTCACCAACGACGAGGGCGCCGTGATCGTCGCCGCCGGCACGCGTATCAATCCGCTCGACATTGTCACGCTGCACGAGCGCCTGGTGTTCTTCGACGGCCGCGATGCGGGACAGGTCAAGGCGGTGCAGGCGCTCGCGGCCCGCTCCGGCGATTCCATCAAACCGATCCTGACTGCTGGTTCGTGGTTTGACCTGACGAAGTCGTGGAAACGGCAAGTGTATTTCGATCAGCAGGGTCGACTTAGCCAGCGTTTCGGGATCACCCGCGTGCCGGCCGTCATCAGCCAGCGCGGCAACCAACTGCTTCTTGAGGAAGAACCTGCGGAGCAACTGCGTTGACCCGGCGACCAAATCACCTGTCACCTCCCAATTTATCGGAATCGCGATGAACAACTATGACCGTCTGGACTTCACTGCCGACCCGGCCGTTATCGACGTCGTCGAGAAGAACTCGCCCCACGACGGCGCTGCTGCTCTTCAGCACTTCAATGCGACAGTCGAGCCGATCCGGTATGTCGTAGACGTCACCAATGATCAGGTCGTCGTTTCAGGAAAGGGTGTGCTCGCGACTTACTACTGGCGCGCGAGCCCCTACGACAGCAGGGTCGCTCGTCTATCCGTTCAACCTGACCGCCAGATCGTAGGAGACAGCAGCGGGGAAACCTTTCGTGTTGTGGTGGGTGCTGTAGATGATATCCACCGTCCTGCTGCGGTCATCGCCGAGCATCTGAGCGAGGTCGAAGCCGTTGAGCTGATCGGTCGTATCGAGAAGGGGGTGAAGGGCGCCCTCGGTATCGGCGTCGAATCGACCCATACGGTCCAGTTGGATGAGCCTCTTCCCGTCTCCGGCGTTGTTGAGTCCGCACGTCGTTCGATTGGAGCGAAGCTGCTCGACATCCTGGCCACGGTAACGTCACGTGTGGTATGGGTCGCCGCTTGGGGCGTTGCCGGTGCGGCGACCGGCGGTCTTGCAGTGATCCTCCTGCCGATCGTCTATCGCCTTGGCCATCACGTCGGCGCATACCTGATCGACTTCGTCTTCCACGTGTATCCGGCGATGCGGGAGCTGCTTTCATGAGCATGCGCCCTCTCCTTCGCCGCTGGATTCTCGCGATCGCGCTGGTTGCCAGCTGCTTCTCGTTCTCGGCGCCGGCCGATGCGGGTCAGTGTGTCGGCCGATTCGCCAATCCGATCACGGATATCTGCTGGGAATGCGCTTTCCCGATGGCCATCGGTAGCGTCACGTTCCTCAATATGGGCCAGGACGACACCCCGAACCCGGGCGGATTCCTCTGCTTCTGTAGCGGCACGTTTGGCGTCAAGTTCAGCTTCTGGGAGCCGATCCGGCGCGTCGACGTCACGCGCTCGCCCTACTGCTTCGTGTCGCTCGGCGGGATCTCGCTGAACCCGGGCATCCACGCCCCGGAGGGGGAGGTGCGCGAGCAGAAGGACGACACCAAGCAGAGCTTCTATCAGGTGCACTGGTACACCGATCCGGTCATGTACTACACCGAGATCCTGCTAGACGACCCCTGTATGGAGACGGGCAGCTTCGATGTCGCGTACATGACCGAAGTCGATCCGACGTGGAGCGACGACGATCTCACCATGCTCCTCGAGCCGGAGACCTACCTGTTCGGCAGTCCGATCGCCCAGGCCGCTTGCGCAGGTGACTGCGTGCTCTCGAGCCTAGGTTTCGGCAGCAACCTGCTCTTCTGGTGCGCGGGCTGCAACGGCTCGATCTATCCATTCAACGGCCACGTTCAGGCCCATGTGTCCGCGATCCAGGCGTCGTCACTGCTGGTCGAGCGCATGACCGCAAAGCTGCATCGCGAGGGTTTGATGTGGGGCACGACAGGTGACGGGGCCATGTGCGGCTACTACCTGCAGCCGGTGATGGACAAGACCCAATACAAGTACACGATGCTCTACCCCGTTGCGCAAACCGACCAGATCAACGGTCAGTGCTGTCAGCCGTATGGCCGCACGTCGGCGCTCTGGGGCGCCGGAAAGATGATCCCGTACACGGGGGAGGACTTCGCGTACGAGATTTTCCGCAAGCGCAACTGCTGCATGGGTGCGAACCTCGGAGACTTGCCCCAATGAGTCGGCTCACTTTCTCCATCATAGCCGCCGGCACGATCGCCCTCGCGGCCGGTCATGTGTCGGCACAAACCGTGTCGAATGACGCGCTCGCGCGTGAGCAGCAGCAGATCAATACCACGCGCCGAGCGATCTTCGATGAGGCAGCCAGCGGCACCGCACGTTACCGAGGCGTGATGCCATCGTCGGATGCGATTGATGCCGAGATGAGCCGTATCCAGCGCAGTCGCGATCGGCAGATGGCCCAGGCGGCAGCAAAGGCAGCTCACGATGGCAACGCGTTCCCGAACCTACCGGCGCCGGCGCCAGCCGCCGCCGGTGCAGATCCGTTCGCCGTCGCCAAACGGTACGAAAGCCGTACGCAGCGTCGTGTGACCGACTCCTTCGTCGCGTTCGCGAGCTTCTCGATGCCCGCTGCCTCGCTGGTACGCCTGGTGAAGACCATGAATCAGGCCGGGGGAACTGTGGTGTTCCGGGGCTTCAAGAACGACTCGCTGAAGGCGACGGCCGCTGAAATGCAGCGGCTGGGGATTGCGTCCGGCGGCATCGTCGTCAACCCGAAGGCGTTCACGCAGTATCGCATCGCCCGTGTGCCCGCCTATGTCGTCACACGCGGTGGAGACGCCAACAGTCAGGTCGACAGCAGCGGATGTGCGCTGCCGGCGTCGTACGTCTCCTTGTCGGGAGACGTGACGCCCGCGTATGCCCTGCGCCAGATCGTCGATCACAGCCCTACCTACGGGGGGATCGCCGAGCGATATCTCCGTGCACTGGGGGATGTCGAATGAACGGAATGCGGGCAACCCTGCGCCGAAGCGCACCACTGGCCATCGCGACCGCTCTGGCTGCGGTCGCCGTGTGCGCTGCTGCGGACGCCCCATCTACCGGGACTGCGTTTACTGAAGGCCAGTCGTTCGGTAAGTCAGGAATGAACGCGGCTCACGGAAGCATCAGTGGCGGTAGCTCGAACGTGCCGAACTACACGAACCAGGACGGCGAGCTGACGCCGCTGTATGGCGGTGGGCAGGGCAGTCTCGGGCCGGCCGGGTCAGGGAAGGAAGCGGATTGCTCAACGCAGCCAGCGAACCCGAGTGCCTACTGGCGTCAGGAATGCGATGCCGTGAATTACCTCGCGAAGAAGCCTCCCAATCGCATGCCGATCACCGCGAGCGATCCGATCGTGACCGGAAGCAAGGGCGCGATCAATAACCCCGGGTCTACGACGAGTTCGCAGGACTGCCACAACGTGACGTCGACGGTGCCGGCGACCTACCGGAAGGAAACCTGCGAACAGGCCGTGGGTACGCAAACCTATACCTGCAACCGCATCAATGACCCCGTCTGCACCGAACCCTATCAAGGCTGCGCCGCTGGCGGGGTCGTCGAGGGAAGCTTCACCGGCGGGTTTGCCGCGCGCCTGGCATCGAACTCTGCGCTCTGGAACTTCGGCGCTGACACGGGCTATCACGACAACTCAGGCTACAACGGACTGACCGTGTCCGGCTCGATGAGTTTCAGCGTCCAGAACCTTGGTCAGATCGGTACCGCAGTCATCAGCCAGATCACGGCAAACAATACGCTGCGCAGCGTCGACATTAACGGCGTCACGGTCTACACCGATGCGCCGGACGGCGGGCGCATTCTCCAATGCGGAGTGGCGACGCTGCCGGCGTCGGCCGGCGGTATTGATGGACGGCAGACCACCGGCTATCTTGCCGCGTCTTCGCCTGGTGTGACCTTCACACACAATTTGATTTACAACGGCATTCGGAGCGTGTGTTCGGATAAAACTGCCTTTACGGCAGATGGCGGTCTCACAGAGTATCGACCGTTCTTTACCTTCGGTAGCGAGTACGAGGGGAACCCGTCGACCATTGCGCCCAACACCGACATCCGCGCGTATTTGCACGAGGGCGTCAATACCGTCGAGATTCAAGCGGCGATAGGCGGGTACGGTTTCCAGGGCGGCGGGCAGGCCCGAGTTCAGCTCACGCTGAACCAGATCTGCACCGCGACTTGCACGCCGAACTGGATCGACCAGTGCAGCTCGTTCGAACAGCGGGCCGCACAATGAATATCCGCGCTCTCATGTTCGCCGCGCGTGCGTTCACCCTCGTCGGCAGTGTAATGACCGTCACCCTGCTCGCCGCGCCGGTAGCGTATGCCGCGCCCACCTGCCAACGCACTGGTTCAACCTGCATCGAGCCGGCCGGCACACGCATCATCAACGGGATTCCGCTCTACCAGGATTGCTGGAACTACCAGGATACCTACGAATGCCAAGCCGCTTCCACCGTTAACGACTGCGCGCCATTGCAGCAGCAAGGCTGCGGCCTAGTGAACCAGCAGTGTGTGTCATACAACGACGCGGTGCAGGGAAGCTGCGACACGATGCAGTACACGTACCAGTGTCTCGATACTCCGGCGCACACGACGACCGTCACCCAATGCACGAACACGATGTGCGCACCGGGTGCCGGATGCTTCTCGTCAAGTAGTGGTGCGGACGGCGCGCTCGGCAAGGTCGTAGCAGGGCTGGAAACCGGGCGCGAAGCCGGCGCCTACGGTGTCGGTGGCGGTAACGTGAACATTTTCAAAGGCTACGACAGCAGCTGCTCGATCAAGGTGCTGGGCGGCCTCGAGATCAAGAGCTGCTGCACCAGCAACGGCGGCGGTGCCGCTTACTCGAACAACGCGATCGGAAGCGCCGCGGTCAGCGCTGGACTGTCGGTTGGCGGAACGGCGGCGAAGCAGGGCATCGCGTTAGGGTCGAAGTATGTCTTTGACCAGCTGTACGAAACGGTCGATAGCTCGATCGTGAACTCTGGTCTCTTGCAGATGGGCGCATGGGCGGACAGGGCGTTGTCTACCTCCGGAACCTTTGGTGCCTACGGCTTTAGTTTTTCGTTCTCCCTCACCAATGGTGTTCAGCTTGCCGATTTCAATCCGTACGTATTCGCGGCCGAGATCGCTGCGCAGCTGATCCAGATGTGGCTCGCCTGTTCCCCTGACGAGCAGGTGCTCAGTCTGAAGCGTGGCCAGAACCTCTGTGTCCAGTACAACCAGGGCTGCTCCAAGCGCGTGCTCGGCGTTTGCGTCGAGGAAAAGAAGAGCTACTGCTGTTTCAATTCGTTGATCGCGAAGCTCGTCAACCAGCAGGGCAAGGCGCAACTCGGCATCCCGTTCGCAGGCTGCGGTGGCTTCACGGCCGACCAGCTGCAGCGTATCGATTTTTCGAGTATCGACTTTACCGAGTTCGTCAATTCGATCCAGTCCAAAGCCGTCGACGAGGACGCGATTCTGCAGCGCGTGCGGCAATCGATCGGAAGCGGCAAAGGGGTATCCCAATGAAGCGCCTCGTCTCCGCAGCGTTTACTACTGCGATTTTTGCGCTGCCGGCCGCCGCCTTCGCCGGCAGCTACGACGACTTCAGTGCAGTTCTCATCGACGCGATTGATCACGGGTCAGCGTTTGGCGCGCTGCGTGGACCCGTTGCGGGTTCACTCGTCACCAAGCTGCACGCCAACGGTCCGGTCTACGTCACGGCTCGCTCGATCGGCGACTTGCCGCGGCCTGGCTGCAAGCGTCTGGATGTGCTGTTCGACGTCCGCGGCATCCAGACCGAGGCGGGCGAAACCAGCGGGCGTCTGGACGTGAAGATGAACTACTGCCGCGATCGAATTCCGCCGATTGGCTTGGCGCCGGCGGCGCCGGCGCAACCTGCAGGAGATACACCGTGACGCGGGGCCGCCCACTGGTTGCAGATTTCAAAACCCTCACTACCCAGGAGCGTTGATCATGTCCATCGAAAGCCTGTTTCCCCCTTCGCGTGTCCGCTCGAACTGGCGCTATGCGCTACTCGCCAGCCTGCCCTGCTACGTGCGGCGATTCCTCTTCGCTTTCGTCATTGTGCCGGCGGCCGTCCCCGTCGTCGCGCTCGCAATACTGAATCATGGGTCTTTCACGGGTATGGCAACGACCGTGCTCGAACAGGCGGCTGGAAGCGGTACGAATCCGGACACGATCCGACTGCGGACATGCACCGATACGGCGGCTCGCCACGCGCCGTCGGCCGCCATTTGTATGCACTGGCGCACTGACGACGTGCCGATCACGACGCTCGCCCCTCAGGTTGGTCACGGCTTGTTCGTCGCGTGGCTCGTTGCTGTCGTCGTCATGCTTGCGACGGATCTCGGCGTTTCCCCGCCCTCGCCTATCGGACTGCGCAGACGTCTCGACTCGATCGGACGGCCGCGTGCCGAACTTAGTCGTGCAATCCGCGAAGGAGAGGTGAAGTGAGACTGCAGATTACGATCACCAGTATGCGCGCCGCGCCGGCGCCCGACTTGCCGAGCCATCTCTTTGCTGGTGCCGCCAGTGACCGCGCGACCTTCCGGGTAACGCACGGCGCCGCGCCGTCGCGCGAAGCCATTTCCGTGTTGCTCGAGGACGCCGGCTTTGAAGTCGACGCGCAGCGGAGCCGGCCATGAGCGCATTCCGTGGATTCCGGCTCGCGGTAGCGGTCCTGCTTCCTGCAGCGCTGCTGGTGCCGCCGTTTGCGGACGCAGACGGGTTGGACTACAAGTCCGCCTGGAGCTGCGACGGGCAAGAGAAATTCAACTGGTACTGCGATGACGACAAGCCCGCGGCGCCCGCGGGTGCGAGCGCGGCCAAACCGGTCGATTCCGACGACTTCGATCAGATCAAGTCGGCCGACGAGATGCGCGAGGCACTGAAGCACCGACTCGACGTCGCAAACATGGACCCGACGCCCGAGCACATCAAGGAGTACATCAAGCTTTGGGAGTACGTCCAGCAAAAGAGCGCTGTCTTCGCCGATCAATGGCGCCGAGTCGTATGGCAGAACCCGAGCCTCGATTACTCGCTCAAGCGTCCGACCAACAACGTCGCTGTCCATACCTATGACCGGACCCGGGATTCCGACCAGGACGGGCAACTGCGTGCACTCGCGCAGAAGCACGGCCTGATTTTCTTCTTCCGCTCGGACTGCCCGTACTGCCATGCGATGGCCCCGACGATTGTGCTGCTCGCGCAGCGCTATGGCATCGACGTGCTGCCGGTCTCTCTGGACGGTCGGGGTATTGGCGAGTTTCCGAACCCGACGCCTGACCACGGTCAGGCGTCGGTCTGGGGTGTGCAGCAGGTGCCCGCCCTCTTCATTGCGTCCAAAGAGACCGGCGACCACGCAATGATCGGCTCGGGAACGATGTCCCTCCAGGACATCATCGACCGCATTTTCGTTCTCACTGCCTCGCAGCCCGGGGAGCTTTTCTGATGAAACCGACACGCTGGTTTGCCGTACTGACGGCTGCAGTGGTTGCCATCGCTCCGGTGTGTGCGCAGGCGATGTCGATGCAGCAGGTCTTCGACTCAATCAACGCCATGGGCAACGTATCGAGCCCTCGGGCGTTGCAGGGCGAGACGATGGATATGTACAGCGGCGGCAGTGTGTTCATGCGCACGCCACACAAGACTTACCAGCTCGCGAGCGTCACCGCCCCGGAATGGGGTGCGGGTTGCGGCGGGATTGACCTGTTTGCCGGCGGGTTCAGCTTCATCAATAAGGAGCAGTTTGTTGCGCTGCTGCGCAACATCGGCTCGAACGCCTTGGGCTACGCATTCAAGCTTGCCCTGCAGAACCTCTGCCCGACCTGCGACAACGTCATGCAGTCGTTGCAGACCATCGCCCGCGACGTCAACCGGATGAACATCGACTCGTGCCAGGCCGCTGAGGGCATCGTCAATGCGGTGACGCCTGTTGCATGGAAAAAAGAGCAGGCGAACCTGGCCGACACGCTCGGGCCATTCACGAACCTGTATTCGGATATGACGGATGCCTGGACAAATACCGGAAACAGCTCGGCGCAAGCGGCGCAGACGATCAATACGGCCACTGCATCGGATTCCAATCTCGCGGCCAAGCAGCCGTACGGCAATGTGACGTGGCAGGCGCTGCAGCAGCTGCCGGACCTGAGCACGTCGGATCGCGAATTCCTCATGTCGCTGGTGGGGACGGTCATTTTTCCCGACCCGTCGGATTCGGGCGGCACGGAGGTGAATCCTGTATTCCTGCCGCGAATCGGCAGCCTCACGGTGCAGGAGTTGGTCGGTAACGATCCTGCTGCGAACAGTGGCACCACGATTCAGGTGTACGTGTGTGACGAGACGACGAAGTGCCTGAATCCGTCAGTTCAGGAAATTGGATACACCCCCTTCCGTACGCTCGTACAGCAAAAGCTGCAGGTAATCACGGATGCGATCGCATCGCGCTCCGCGATCCCGAACCCGGCGGACACGTTTCGGTTCCTGAGCATGACGGACCTGCCGGTCTACAAAATGATCGCGGTCGGCACGCGTCTGAACAATTCGTCTCTGGCTGACCAGTTGTTGAGTACCTACCAGTCGCTGATCGCTGCCAAGTACGCCGAAGCGTATATCCACGGATCCGCTGAAGATCTTCGCCGGGCAATCGCGCGTTACGGCACCGTGAAATCCAGCACGTCGCTGCTCGACGAGGCCACGAAGCTCAATACCAACATTGACACGGTCGAATCGGAAGCACGCAGCGCAGTGATGCAAGCCTTCAGCCAGACGTCGAACGCGTGGCAACTGGTCGAGCAACTCCAATCGATCGAGCGCGCCGTGCACGCGAATGTGTCGTCCTCGCTTCGGAACTCGTTGGCCTTTGGCCAGACGTTGAACGGCGGGGGGACTCAATGAACATGGAAATCGACACCTATGGGAACGTCGATACCTTGTACTACGTCATGCAGGGTATCGCGTCTTTCATGGGTAGCGGAACCTGGACAGGTCTCATCCGTTACACGTTGTTGAGCGGCGTCGTAATCTGGACGATCGTCGCGATCGGCCGGAAAGGCTATGAGATCTTCCGGTGGTTCGCCGCCGCGATGCTGATGACGCAGCTGCTGTTGCTACCGGTCGAGAACGTGTTCATCACGGACGTCAACAACGTGCAGCCGACTCGGGAGGTGGATCACGTCCCCGCCTATCTCGCCGCGGTTGCCCAGAGCTTCACGCTCATCTCTCGCGTGCTGACACAGTCGTACGAAACGATCTTTTCGGTGCCGGATACGCTGACCCTGAAAAAGGGGGATGTGGGTTTCGGCATCTCCGTGCTGCAGAAGGTGAACAAGGCTGAAATCACCGATCCGGGGCTGCACGCTGACCTTATCCAGTTCTTCAAGGAGTGCACGGTCTACGACATCCAGGACGGCGCGATTGATCCGAAGACGATCATGAACGGCACCGACCCCTTCAATACCGTGTTCACGTCGACGAGCCCTGCCCGATATGTGACGACGAACACCCTCACCGCGAACCCTACGACGGACACCTGTTCCGCGACCGGCACTTTGTTGCTGCTGCGCGTACAGGACGCTGAGCAAGCGGCCGAGCAGATGTATGGCAGCGAGATGTATCCGGAGATCGCCGACCCCTCCATGGCGAAGGCGGAATTCGTCAACGCGATTGGAGATTCGTACGGCTTCATCCTCCAGTCGTCGCAGAACGCGTCGTCGGCGCTACGACAGGCAATGTTCAACAACGTATGGCGCCAGGCGGGAGCGGAGCTGCCCGCGATGCTGAACGATCCGGCGCGCGTGGCCGAGGTCAATGCGTTGATGAGTTCTGCCCAGGCTGCAGTGGCGACGAACGGCTCACTCGCCTCCATGGCGATTCTCGCCAAGAACACGCTGCCGACCGTTCGCAACTATGCCGAAGCGATCATCTATGCGGTTTTCCCGCTCATTCTGGTGCTCTGCCTGATCAGCGGCGCGGATGGGGCCAAACGAATCCTCGCGATGTACGCCAAGACGGTGGCATGGGTGTCTGTCTGGCCGATGCTCTTCGCGGTCATCAACGGGCTGTCGCTGATTCACCTGAGCCATGAGATGCGCTCGATGTCGCTGCAGGCCGGCGTGCCGTTCGGCATGGCGGCGAAGTTCGGACAGACGTTGCTCGACGAGCAGGCGCTGCTTGGATACATGGTGATTATTACGCCTCCCCTTGCGTGGCTGTTGCTGAACTTCGCATCGGCCGGCGTTGTCGGTGCGTTCTCTCAACTGAGCGGCGCGTTGACCGGCTCTGCTCAACAGATCGGTGGTCAACAGGCGCAAGGCGACGAAAACATCGGCAACGTGCACATGGATTCGTCGTCGATCGATAACGCGTCGCGCAACGTGACCTCGGCGAACAAGTACGACAACACTGTGCAGTCGCGCACCGGGTCGATGAACGTCGATACCGGGACCGGCTCGGCCTTCACGAACTTTGCCAATGGCCTGATCGCTCGCACCGAGTTTCAGAACAGCCTCGGCGTTTCGGCCACGTCCCAGGACGCATTTGAGCGGTCGCTCGGCACCGACACCTCGACGGGTGTCGCGGCAAACCGCACGAATTCCACGTTCGCTGGGCGGGAGCAGCTTGCGTCCAGCACGAACAGTGTCTCGAGCAGCCAGGAGCGTGGAAGCTCACAGCGCCTGTCCGACGATTCCAGTTCGGGTACGCGGGCCTCGTCTAGCCAAACAGGTGAGCGGCGGACCGCACATGATCAGCAATATGCGATAGATCAGTCGCACTCCGTCGACGGTACAACTTCTGCAGGAGCCAAAGGTTCGATCATGCTTGGTGGCGGCTTTGCCAAGTCGTTTGGCGAGGATGGGGCGCCGTCCGGCAACGCCGGCGGTGGAGGCGGCGGCTCAGCCGGTGGTAGCGGGCGTGGGCCTTCCGGCAATGGTCGGCAAGGAAGCAGCAATCCGGTCTCGAACTCGCCTCTTTTTAACCAAGCAGAAGAAGACAAACTCGCTCGTAAGGCCGAGTCACTTGGAAAATCGCCGAACGAAGTTCAAGCGATTCGGGATGCGTATCGATTGAAGGTGCGGGCTGCGGATTATGCAAATGGCGGTGGCACGGGGAAAGGGCAGTCGAGTCTGAAGTTTGGTCTCGATGTTTCGGGCGAAGGTGGATATACGAAGTCTTGGCGGAATTCTGACGCACAAAAATTCGTCGATCAAAACAGTAGTTTGGCCGCCTACACCGAGAGCGATAACGTCTCTCACGAAGGCTCGCAGATGCACAATGACTCCACCGGAATGGAGTCCGGGCAGCACGTTCGCCGCGACCGGTCGGCGTCTCTGACGGACCAGGTTTCGTCCGGCTCTCGCGTTGCAGCGGATCTCACTCGCAGCGCAGACGTGCGCCAGCGCGGATCGACGCAAGTGGTTTCGCGCGTAGATACCTCGACCAACCTGATGACGCCTGAGAACCTGCAGGCGGTCGCTGCGCGCAACGGTATCCGATACAGCCAGCTGATGACGTTGCCGTCCCCGCAGATCGCTCAGCTGGTCGCCCAAGATGCAGCGATGCGCGACATCGTTTCGCGCAACTCGACGTTGCCGACCACGGCTCGTGATGGGTCTACTCTCCCTGCGAGCGGCATCGACGTCGTTCGCCAGGACCAACGCAACCAGTCCGGCGTTGGTGCAAGTGCCCCCGCGTCGTTCCAGCGTTTTGCAGGTGCGGTTGGACCAGTGGATACGACACCCCTGGATGTTGCGACGCCGATGCCCCAAATCGTGACCGACGCACAGCACCGTGTGGATGTTACGCAGCAACGGGTCGCGAGCGAGTCCGCCGCGCCGATCAAGCAGGTGCGTGACCACGTCGATCCGTCGGCCGACAACAAGCCGCTCATGACGCCCGAGCGGGCGCCGGGCCGCTTGCTTTCCTCTCCGCCCGCGGCGCCGTCAGCTTCCGATAGCAAGGGGCCCCTGTCGGCATGGGTGAACTCGATTCAGCCGAGCGGGCCGGCTGGAACAACGTCCACCTCGGCACCAATTGAAAACTTCCTACATCCGCGAACTACGGGAAATGGCCCGACTCTTGAAGCCGCTCGAGCGACGGAAACCGGCACGGGCTCGCCCGCGACTCAACCGCGTCTGTCCGAATCTGACTTCAGGATCGTGACTCTGCCGGCCGGCAATGATCACATGTCACATCGGCAGAGTGATCGTCGAGTGCCCGATGCTCCTGACGGGACATACAGCCGGCCGTCTCCGGAGCTACCCAGCCCTGATCAAGAAGCTGTAGCGCGGCCCGTCGGCTCGATACGGGGTCGCCGGGTGGTTGACGATGGAAGTCGGGGAAGTAGCTTGCCGACCGCATCAATGAAGCGTAGCGGCGGGGTCTCAGTCATGGCTCCTGGAACGACGGCTGGCAACCCTGGTTCACGAATCGACAACGTCAAACCAGCTAACTCTGGTCAGGAGCAGGCTACGCCGGCGCCTATCGCGCCTGAACCAGCTGGCCGGAGAAGTTCGCCGTCCGGTGGCATCGGCCTCGCAAGCGTCGGGTCAGAAGTCGGTGGCGTCGACAGAAAGGTGCAGATCGGTCGCGCGCCAGGCGGGTCATCTGCTGCAGGGGATGCCTTGCCATCGACACCCTCGCAATACCTCGATGCCGCAACCGTCGGAGCCGACGCATCTGCTCCGCACGACGACTCGGCGGTAAGCGGCGCGGCCACTTCCCCGAGCGTTTTGGCTTCGGCGAGTCGACTAGGACGCGGTTCTGCAGATGACGCACGTGGAGTCAAGTCGCTCCCGAGCGCGGGCGTTGCAAACGATGATCCCGACAACCAATGAAAAAGGGGCCTTGCGGCCCCGGACGGTAATTCCCCAATCAATGACGCCAATCGCTATGACTCATCTGATTTCTTTGGTCTCTCCAAAACCAATCGTTCGAGAGGTCGCTGCTTGCATTGTTGCTCGAACGAGCGGTGTTCCAGCCGTCATCATAGTGCGCGCCGGTCATGATGAGATGGCCCAGCTTGACTGCAACGCCCAATTGGGCGAACACGCCGAAGATGCAGGAAAAGAGAGCGCCAAAAGCCAAAATGGTAAAGGGCAGCTGCATTACCGTAATCACGATGGCCGCAACCAGGAGCGTGGTCAGATAGCCCCACATGATTTTCCGGTAAATCAATCGGCCACTGCGCGAGGCGATAAACGATGTGAAAACCGAGAAAATCGCTGCTGCCATTATCGCCATGAAATTCGCAAGCACATAGTCCATGATGAGCGCCCCCGTACGCAATTAGTATCGACGTTACGCCTGATTTCTCGTACTGGCAAGTTAATCCTTGATGACGTAATTCGTCGTGGTGTCAATTCATTTGCGTCTTTAATTAGCGCGATCTCGACGGTGAGTCGAGTGCGTCTGGTCGCGCTCACGTTTTCTGCCCTGCTTCTTGCTGCTTGCGCCTCGGTGCACAGCTACGACGCCTGCGCCCGCTCCTATTCAGCGGATGGCCACGCCTCCCACGTCGGGAGGTCGGCATGAAGTTTCTCCTCTTCCTCGCGATCACGGCCGGTGTCGGCTACTACGTGCTGCATGACGGGCCGACGCCGGATCTCGGCAATTTGTCGTCGTCCGTTGGGCATTTTGCGAGCTCTCTGAAGCACCCAGCCGACAACGCCTCACATTCTGAAAGCGCAGGCTCTGGCGACCACGCCTCCGTCCAATTCGCGACTTCACCCGACGGCCAGGCCGAGGCGCTCGTGCTGAGCGTGATCGACAGCGCGCAGTCGGAGCTCGACGTCGCCGCTTACGAGCTCACCAATCGTCGCATCGTTACCCATCTGATCGAGCGCGCCCGCGCTGGTGTCCAGGTCCGTGTCGTCCTCGACCGCTCCCAGCTTGACGGCCGCGGCTCGAAGCTCGCGGATCTCGTCGCGGCCGGAATACCGGTTCGCATCGACATGGCCGTACCGCTCATGCACGACAAGTTCATCGTCGCTGATAGCGATACGACCCAGACAGGCTCGATGAACTACACGCAGGCCGGTGCCAATCACAACGCTGAAAACGTCCTCGTCATCTGGCATCACGCCACGGTCGCCGCAGCCGTGCGCGCCGCGTGGGCGCGCCTATGGAATGAATCGAAGCCTTACCCAGGTGTTTGACCCGGCAATCACGCGCGTAAGCCGAACTTTTTAATGGAGAACACGATGCCTCATGTCGATTTCGAAGTCGCCTGCCAGACGATCGGGCAGCTGATCGCCCACTATGTCGCCGTCATCGCTGAAGAGGAGTCGCGCAGCGAGCCGGATGCGGAGTGCATCGCTATAGCCGACGCGGAACGCAAGACTCTGGTTGCCGCTCGCGATGCGCTGCATCCGGATGATGCGGCTGCGATCGCTCGTGCGCTGGACATCTACGGCCTGCGTGTCCGTCGCTTGAACATCGGTCACGCCTGATTCCGGAGCCCATCATGGACACTATTCCGGATGTCGTGATGCAGCGCGCGTATGCGCGAGTGGAGCGCGAGGCGATTGACGGCAGCCGCGAGCAAGCCGAGCCGAAGGCGATCCTCATCGGTGGCCAACCCGGTGCCGGCAAGACGGCCATTGCGCGTCAGGCGATGGGCGAACTCAACGAGCGCGGTGGTGCCGTTTTGATCGACGCCGATCGCATGAGGGAGAACCTGCCGCAGTACAGCCGGCTTCTTCGCGAGGATCCGCAACATGCAGCCGACCTGACGCATGCCGATGCTGGCCGGTGGGCGGGCCGGCTAACCACGGCCGCATCCGACGTGCGCCGTGATCTTGTGGTCGACGGCACGATGCGTAACCCCGATAGCCTGCGCAATCTGGCGCGGCGGCTCAAGGACCGCGGTTACACGCTGGAGGTTCGGGGCGTGGCCATGCCAGCGGACGTGTCGCTTACGCGTGCGCAGATGCGTACCGAGCGCGAAATCGCGACGACGGGCGTGGGACGGGTGGTCAATCGCGAGCAGCACGACCAGGCGTATGCCGGCATGGTGGAAACGGTCGCATTGCTCGAGCGTGAGAAGGCAGTGGATCGAATCCTGATCGTCGATCGGCATCACCGCGAGATATACCGCAACGAACTGCATCAGGGTGAATGGCGCGAGCCGCAAGCGGCCGCGGCGTCGATCGTGCATGAGCGCGAGCGTCCGATGACCCGCGACGAGATAGCCCATCACGTTCAAATGCTCGATGACATTCGTGACGCTCGTACAGGCCGAGGCGCGCCGGCGCCGGAGATTGCCGACATCTCGCTGCGTCGTGAGCAGGCGCTACGCGTCCCGGAGAGGGATGCGCAAGCACGGGTCAACGGAGCGTCTGCGGATGCGCGGCCGGCACCGGAGCGCGGCTTGCGCGACGTCCTCCGGTCGATGACGCGTGACGTGCCGAACGTCGGTGGCCACTTCCCCGATCCGGTCGCCGAGGAAATCGCTGCGTCGCGCCATCTGCCCGCCCTCGAGGCCAGGCTTCGCTCGCACGGGATGACTCACCTGACACCGCTGGACGCCGGCGCGTCGTCGGTCGTGCTGGCGGCCGACGACAAGCATGTGGTGCGGCTCGGAACCGGCGATCTTGCCGTTCGGCCAAAAATTCCCGAGGTCTTGCAGCCGGTGGCGAGCGGCACCGAAGGCAATCTGCGATACGAAATCATGCCCCGCGCCGATATGCGAGGCGTGACATCGGCCGACGTCGCGCGCACGGCCGACGCGCTTCGTCAGCGCGGATACCACTGGAGCGATCAGGGCGTCGACAATCTGGGCATCGTGGACGGTCGTGTGGTCGTCGTCGATCCGGGTGGCATAGAGCCGGTACGCGAACGGGCCATTCTGCCGTCTGCACGCCAACCGGATCAGCCAAAGACGGAGGTCGAAGTCGATACGGCGCGCGCGCCGCGCCGGCGTACCGTTGACCACGCGCGCGACGCGGAGCGCGGCCGCGCGTTCGACACGCTGGGCCGTGACCAGGCGCTCGCCCTCTTCCCCGAGCTCGACGCGGCCTACCACCACCTCGAAACGCGGACCTCGATCAGCACGGTTCCCCACAGCGAAATCGAACGCGCCAACCTGTCCGAACAGATCCATCGGGGCCAGCTACCCGAGGGTGACGTGCCGGACGATGTTTCGCGCCGGGCGATCGGCCTGGCCGGCGATTACCACAACCTGATTCTGCGCGATGCGCAGCAGTTGGAGCGCCACTACCGCGGTGAGGTGCTCGCCAACTCGACGCACCACTCGCTGGTCAAGATCGGTCAGACCGTTGGCATCGTCTATCCGCGCGATCGTCTGTCCCGCGATGTCGAGGTCGGCGAGCAGATCGCGATTCAGTATTCGCCGGACAGCGCGCTGCACCAGGTCAGGGAGCGCGATCACGAAGCGGAACGCGCAGACCGATCACACGACCACCAGCTTTCTATCGAGCGATAGGGGCCGCCATGTCTATTTTCAATCGCCCCCGACGTGTGCGTCCCGTTCCGCATTTTACGCGGCTCTATCTGGCCGAACGTCGACACATTCGCCGTCGGCTGTGGACCAGTCCGAGACTGCTGCGTATCGAAGCCGATTGGGCGACGCGTTACGTCGTGCAGTGGCTCGCACTGTGCTGGTTGGCATGGGCACCGGCGTTGTTGCTCTGGTGGCGGCTGATCTCCAACGGATTCCACCTCGACTACCCGATCGTCGTCGAGCCGCGCGCTTCGCTGCCGATGTACGTGTTCGCCGGCCTCGTCGCTTCGCTTTTCTACGCGTGGTGGCGACCGTACATCAGCTACGTCGAGCTGCAGGTCAGGCGCCACATGGACGACTGGTATCGCACTGTATGTGAAGCGGCGCGATCCGGCCGCCTGTATTAGGCCAGCAACGAATCACCGCCATTTTTGACTGTTGATCACACCAAGGGGAAGACCATGAAATTCACGAAGAACACGCTCCTGATCGTCGCGTTGTCGGCCACTGCGTTACTTGCCGGTTGCGCCACCACTGGCAACGAGCACCTCGAATCCGCGACGCAATCAAGCGTTCAGGCCCAAATCCAGCAGGGCAAGAGCACGAAGCAGGACGTTCAGGATGCTTTCGGTTCACCGAACAAGACCACATTCACCGATTCGGGTCTCGAGATCTGGACATACGAGCTGGCGCACGCCACGCCGCACGCTATCAACTTCGTCCCGATCGTCGGTGCGTTTGCACATGGCGCTGACGTGCGGAAGAAGACGTTGACAGTGCTGTTCGACGACAGCGGGGTCGTCAAGAAATACACGTTTGCCGAGACCACCGACGTGGCCAAGGGAGGCATCGGCCAGTAGCGCCTGCCTGATCGCAATTTAGTGGCGGGAAGGTGCTGTTCCTTACCTTGCGCCTTCCCTTTGACGCCAGCCGGCTTGCCGGCTGGTCTTTTTCCCCGATCTCGCGTTTCTGTAGAGGCACCCGCAATGAATCGATATCGCGCATCTTCCATCGAGCGCCGGCGAGCTGCAGCCTCGATCGCCTGGCCAAAAGGCACGTTGATCCTGACCAACACGGATCCCTCTGCCCAACGCACGCTGAAGGGCGCGGCGGTCGCGCTTGCGGCGGCGGCTTGCCTGTTTTCCATCACTTGCACAAACGGGCCCTTGCAGTCCTGGGCTCGCTCGCGCGAGCACTTCGACATGCGACCTGCGATGGAGGCCGCCCTGAAAGCCGGAAGTCGTTCCGCCGGTACATGGCTTGCCGTTCATTTCAATCGCGACTATCCGGGCTTGCTCCAGGCCGAGTCAGACGCTGGCGAACCGACAGCGATGTACCTGGTTGCTCGCATGCACCTGCAAAAGCACGCGGGTTTCGGCCACACCACGGCGGCGACCGATTCGGATCAGGAAATCGGCATGCAACTCATGCGTCGAGCCGCGGCGGCAGGCGGTCAGGACGCCCTGCGCTATCTGGTCAGTGGGTCTGCGAACTGAACACCACGATGGAATTGGACAAATACGCGGCATGTAAAGGAGAAAGCCGTATGCATACGCGTCCCCTTCACCCCCCCGTTCATCGTCGACATGTGCGAATCATGCTTGGCGTGTTGGCGCTCGTTACCTGGTTACTGATTGCGCCTATTGCTTACCTTGATGCGCTCGGATTCTGGAATAGCACGGAGCCCGTGTTCATCGCCGCGTTTGTTACGGCGCTACTGTTCTTGGCGGCTGTACGTTCGACGTGCACTCGACGTGGAACGTGGAGCGCACTACGTCGTGCGCAACGCGGTTTGCACCGTTTCGGCATGTGTGTCTATTTCATTTGCATGCTGTTGATGATCGTGATCGTCGGGAACTTCGATTCGTCGGCGGCCGGGTTGGCGGAATCGGCTTTCGACTTGTGTTTCGACGGAATGGTTGCCGGCGCAACGTTGTACTTCTGGAGCCTACTGGCGCTGCCGGTCTTATATATTCTCGCCCGCACTGAATCGGCGTGGAAGCAGCGAGGTGCGCGATGACCGCTCGAACTCGCGTTCTGCACCGTTTAGTCGTGGCCGTGTCGCTGGCGTTGCTTGCGTGGATCGTTGGCGGTGTCCTCGCTCGCCAGGCACACGCGCAGGAGTTTCTGTCGCCCGAGCAAGCGTTCCGCGTTCGCATGACCGAAGAACGTGGCGCTGTCGTCCTCCATTTTGCGATCGCTGACGGTTACCGACTTTACGGCGACCGCTTCCGGGTCGCGAGTGATGACGGCCGCGCGCACCTCGGTTCAATTCAGCACCGCGCCGGCAAGGTCGTCGCTGATCCGAGTGCTGGGCGTCCGGTTGAGGTGTTCGAGCGAGAAGTGACGTTGCGTGTGCCGGTCAATGCTCGCGAGATGTTCGGCCTCACGGTGACCTATCAAGGCTGTGCAATCAACCAGATCTGCTATCCGCCGATGCAGCGGACCTTTCCGGTGATTGCTGCTGCACTGCTGTCGCAGTCGGAGGCGTCGCGATGACGGCCGTCCTTTCTCCCTTCTCGCGTGCCCAGTACGCCTATGCGGTCTGTACGACAGACCCCGGTTCGCCAAAGTGGTTCAGCCACCTCCATGCCGCTCGGCACCACGCGATAGCACCCGCTCGCGCATGCGTCGGCATCCACGATGGGGAATTCCCGCCCCTGACTGCCGATATCCCGATGCTGCGCGACGCCTTCGAGGGTGCCGTGCTTGAGATTCACCAAAGGCAGCGCCGTCAGATCGATGGCGATGTTGCCGAAAGAAACCCCCTCTGTTCCCGGAATCTTGGCGGAGGACAGGAACAGAGGGCTCCAGGTCCTGCGCGAGCGCAGGCGTAAACGTCCCGTAGACCGGGCACTCGTTGTTAAGCGGGGATTGTAATGAAATTTTCGAAACGCCCTACACCAAGCGGTTTATCGATCGCGATCGCCGCGGCGATCGCATCGATGGCTGGTCCAGTGCATGCTCAGACGTCCGGAGACGGTGCGCTTTCAGATGGGAATGGTGCCGTTGCCTCTGGCGATTATTCCGTTGCGATCGGCACGGCGGTTACCTCTGCCGGGCCGCGCTCGTTGAGCTTTGGTTACGCGTCGACGGCGGCCGGAGCCGATTCGATCGTGCTCGGGACGTCCAGCACCGCGCAGACGAATGCGGTAGCGGTCGGCAATACGACGGCGGCCGGTACGAATGCAACGGCAATGGGTTCCGCCGCCACTGCCGCGGGCAATGGTTCCGTCGCGATCGGAACCGGCGCCGTCGCGAACAATTCGCAGGATGTCGCAATCGGATCGGGATCCACGACCGGCGCCGCGCACCCGCTTAGTAGCTTCGTTATTGCTGGTGAGAACTACTCGGTGGCGGGATCAACGTCCAACGGGGTGGTGAGTTTCGGTGCGCCGCAAAGTCCGAGGCAACTGACTAATGTTGCCGCCGGCGCCGTTAGTGCAACAAGTCTCGACGCCGTCAACGGATCCGAGCTCTATCACATGGGACAGGCAGTTGGGAGTCTCTCAACGTCGACGAGTCAGTCCGTGACGTCGCTGTCGACTGCGACCGCCAACAATGCCACGGGAGTTGCCGCCGTCTCTTCCGGACTCGCTACGCTGTCAACCACCGCCTCACAATCTTTGTCGTCGCTATCGACAGGGCTCTCGAGCAACACGGCCAACGTCACGAGCCTGTCGAGCAGTGCAGCCTCAAGCGTAGGTTCGCTCTCAACCAGCGTGGCCGGCGCCGGTACGGCGTTGGCCAGCTTGTCGACCGGTATTGCGCAGTCAGCCACGTCGCTGTCAACGGGCCTGGCAAGCAACACGGCCAGCATCACGAGTCTGTCGAGCAGTACGGCATCAGGCTTTGGTTCGCTCTCAACTGGGCTGTCCGACGTCGGCACGACGGTCGCGAGCTTGTCGACGAGCACGGTTGCAGGGTTCTCGTCACTGTCGACGTCGACCGCTCAAACGGTCAGCAGCCTGTCAACCGGCGCGGCCAGTGCGATCGGTTCGTTATCGACCGGGACCGCACAGGCTGTCACGTCGCTGTCGACGGGCTTCGCCAGCAACACGGCCAACATCACGAGTCTGTCGAGCAGTACGGCATCAGGCTTTGGTTCGCTCTCAACTGGGCTGTCCGACGTCGGCACGACGGTCGCGAGCTTGTCGACGGGCACGGCTGCAGGGTTCGTGTCGCTCTCGACGTCGACCGCACAAACGATCGGAAGTCTGTCGACGAGCACGGCCAGCGCGATTGCGACGTTGTCGACTACGACAAGCCGATCGATCTCGTCTCTTTCGACTGGCCTGGCCGGCGACGGCGCGACACTCTCGGCAATGCAGTCCGCTTTGGCTGCAGGGACCGTTGGTCTGGTTCAGCAAGCAGGCGGTGCCGGCACGGGCGCGATCACAATCGGCGCCAGTACCGGCGGTACGGTGCTCAACGTCGCCGGCAACGCGGGCGCGCGGCAGGTCAAGGGTGTGGCCGCAGGCACAGACGCTACCGATGCGGTCGACCTGCAGCAGCTGCAGAGCGTGGCGGCTCAGACAGGCGCAATCGGCTCGAGCGCGGTCGTCTACGACGATGTGTCCCACACGAGCATCACCTTTGGTGCGGTGGGTGTGCCAGTCACTTTGACCAACCTCGCGGACGGCTCCGTGAACGCCGGCAGCACGGACGCGGTCAACGGCCGGCAACTCTATGCCGCGCAGCAGGCGACGAATGCCAACAGTGGTGCGATCGCCGCACTGTCTACTTCAACGCAGGCGGTCACGTCGTCGCTTTCGACGGGCGCGGTTAATAGTGCGGCCTTGTTCGGAAGCTTTTCATCCAGCACGGCTGCCACTTTCTCGCTCCTGTCGACTGGCTTGTCCGCGACCAACGAAAGTGTGTCGTCTCTCACGTCGAGCCTGGTGGCCGGAACCGTCGGGTTGGTCCAGCAGACCGGCGGGACCGGCAGTGGCCGGATCATGGTCGGGGCCAACACCGGCGGTACGGCCCTCGACGTGGCCGGCACATCTGGACCGCGTCAGGTCGAGGGCGTTGCCGCGGGCATCGACGGCACCGATGCGGTCAACCTGCAGCAGCTGCAGAGCGTGGCAGGCCAGACGGGCGCAATCGGCGCGAGCGCAGTTAGCTATGACGGCGCGTCGCATACCCGCGTCACGCTCGGTGCATCAGGGTCGCCTGTGACCCTGACCAACCTCGCGGACGCCTCGTTGAACGCGAGCAGCACCGACGCTGTCACGGGTCGGCAGCTCTATGCTGCCCAGCAGGCGACGAACGCAAACGTCGGCGCGATCGCTGCCCTGTCCACGTCAACGCTGGCGGCAGCGTCCTCGCTTTCCACGGGCATCGCCAGCAACGTCGTCTCGATCGCGAGCCTGTCGACCAGCACGACCACGGCGCTTTCTTCTCTCTCGACCGGCGTCTCCCATGGCCTGGCGTCGCTGTCGACCGGCTTGTCCTCGGCCAACGCCGGCATATCAGCCCTCGCGTCCAGTCTTGCGGTCGGGACTGTCGGGCTGGTGCAGCAGTCCGGCGGCGCCAGCACCGGCACGATTACGGTCGGCGCCGGCACCGGCGGCATCGCGCTCGACGTCGGCGGAACTGCGGGCGCGCGCCAGATCAAGGGCGTAGCCGCCGGCACAAACGCCACCGACGCGGTCAACCTGCAGCAACTGCAGGGCGTAACGGCGGCTGTGGGCGCCGTCGGCGACGGCGCAGTCTCCTATGATGACTCGACGCATTCGCGCGTCACGCTCGGCGCCCCCGGCGTCGGATCGCCCGTCGTGCTCACCAACGTCGCAGACGCGGCACTGACGGCCACCAGCACGGACGCCGTGTCTGGTCGGCAGCTTTACACCGCCAACCAGGCGATCAGCGCCAACGCGGTCTCGATCGCAATGCTGTCGACGTCGACTGGCCTCGCCGTGTCGTCGTTGTCCACCGGCGTCGCCAACGGCGGGGCGACGCTGGCCGCGCTGCAATCGGGACTGGCGGCCGGTACGATTGGCCTGGTGCAGCAAGCCAGCGGTTCCAGCACGGGCACGATCACGGTCGGCGCCAGCACCGGCGGTACGGCGTTTGACATCGCCGGCACTGCCGGCGCGCGCCAGGTCAAGGGCGTAGCTGCCGGCACTGACGCCACCGATGCGGTCAACCTCCAGCAGCTGCAGGGCGTGGCATCTCAGGCCAGCGCGCTCGGCGCGAGCGCGGTCGCCTACGACGACGCCTCGCATACGCGGGTCACATTCGGCACGGCAGGCGCGCCCGTCGCCCTAACCAACGTCGCTGATGCGGCCTTGACGGCGAACAGCACCGACGCGGTCTCGGGACGTCAACTCTATGCGACGAACCAGAGCGTCTCCGCCCTGGCTGGCCAGCTCGCTACGGGTACCGTCGGACTCGTGCAACAACGCGGCGGCTCGAGTGCCGGCGCGATTACGATCGGTGCCGGCACAGGCGGCACCAACATCGACGTCAGCGGCCTGGCTGGCGCGCGCCGCGTCTCTGGTGTGGCAGCGGGTGTGAACGTCACCGACGCGGTCAATGTCGGCCAGTTGAACCAGGTTATCGGTACGGTCAATACGATCGCCGGTAACGCACTGTCTTACGACGATCTCACGAAGCTCAGCGTGACGCTTGGAGGGCTCGGAGCCGGGGTGGCCGTCACCATCCATAACCTGGCGCCCGGCGCGTTATCAGCAACCAGCGCGGATGCGGTCAACGGGGCTCAGCTCTTTGCCACGAATGCGAACGTCGCCGCCAATACCAGCGCGATCGATGTACTTTCTGCCCGACTTGGCGCGATCCTTCCGTCGAGGTTCAGCCAGAGCCTCCCCGAGCCCGGCCAGGGCAGCCTCAAATATGCTGCGTTCAACAGCACCGGCGCCGGTTCAGTTGCAACCGGCACGGATGCGACGGCTATCGGCAGCAATGCGGTGGCCACCGGCGATCGCAGTGTTGCACTCGGCGTGGGTGCCGTTGCCCAAGGCAGCGGCTCGATCGCGGTCGGCAGCGGTGCGAGCACAACTGGCGCCAATGCCGTGGCGCTGGGCGCCGGTTCAGTGGCCGATCGCGACGATTCGGTGTCGATCGGCAACTCGGCGACCGGTACGACGCGAACACTGACCAATGTCTCGGCCGGAACGGCCCCGACCGATGCCGTCAACGTCCAGCAGCTGAACGACACGGTGACGAACCTGAGCAACCGCATCGAACACGACCGACGTGACGCCAATGGCGGCATCGCCGCGGCTGTCGCGATCGCCAGTCTGCCCCAGGCGCCGGCGCCGGGAAAGAGCATGGTGGCCATCGGGGGCGGGACGTACGGCGGGCAGTCCGCCATGGCGCTCGGCATTTCAACGTATGCCGGCCACTGGATTCTGAAGGCGAACGGCTCGACCGATACGCGCGGCACCGTGGCCGCCGGTGTAGGTGCGGGATTCGTCTGGTAACCAAGGAGATCACCATGAATTCGAAACTTCCTGCTGGACCGGACGTGGTGACAGGCATCGGTCTGCGCAATCCTGAGGTGCCGATTGCTTTCGAGCGCGCGCTGCAGGCTCGCGTCGACTACGCGATGGCGATCTGCACGACCGATGAGGGATCCGAAGCGCGGAACGCACTCCTGAAACGGGCACGCTATGGGGCGAGCGATCTCGGCCGAGATCTTGTCCTGGTCGGTGCCGACGATCTCAGTTGTTCGCCGTTGCTCGCCGACGTGCCCGTGTTGCGAGACGCATTCGAAAGTGCCGTCGACTGGGCGCAGGTCGACCAGGCCAACGCCGAGGCTGAACTGGCGGAGGCCTTGGCTGAAGCCGAGAACGAGCTGGCGCGAGAGAAGGCGGCCGACGAGCGACGTGCCAACACGAAGGCGGCAATCGAAGCCGGCGATTGGCCGGCGCTGGATCTCCCAACGCCCGACGCCTTCGTGCAGGCGCTGGCCGCGGGCAAATCGGTCGACGTCGACGGGCACTGTTTCGACTTCGTCAGCGGCGAAGGTCTGTGGTGTACGAATCCGTATGGCGTCGATGCCTATTTCGGAGACGCCATACCGTCGGTCACCTACGCCCGTGAACTGCTCGGTGCGATTGCGCTCGGCACCGTATTCGGCGACGTCCCGCCTGACAGCGATTGAGCTACCCCATCCACATACCGGAGCTTCCCATGCCCGATCAGGTGTTTCGAAGTGGCAAACCCGTGACAGCACACAGCATCGTGTCGGCCGCGATCGCTGGCGACATGACGGCCGACGAGGCCGTGGAACTCGTCCAGTTGCTGATTGAGGCCCGCGCGCGCGGCCTAGATGTCCGAGAGGCCGATCCCCGCTCTGCCAAAGCGCCCTTGAGGGGCTCGGCCAAGCGCTCAGCCGCCGTTTAAACCAGGAGATCTGGCATGCAGAACTTTGAATTAGACGGGTTGGAATACGAGGCGGGAAGCAATAGTTTCCTCGCGAAACTGCCAGCTGCGCACGAGGCAAAGACACGTCCGCTCTGCCTGTGCTCGACCCCACCGATTCCGATGTACATCGCACGTTTCGAGGGGCGGTATCAGGTCAAGCGTATGCCCGGTACCGGCGCGAAGCACAAGCTCGGCTGCGACTCGTACGAAACCCCGCCCGGCCTGAGCGGTTACGGCGATGTAGAGGGGTCGGCCATCGTCGAGGATCCGGAATCCGGAGAGGTCACCCTCAAGTTCGGTTTCGCGTTGGCGAAAGGTGCCTCGCGGGAGATGCCGGAGCCCTCTGGCGATGAGCCTGACAGCATCAAGACGGATGGCAAGAAGCTGACCTTGCGGGGTTTGCTGCACTACCTCTGGGAACAGGCCGGCCTGAATCGCTGGTCGCCGGCCATGGCCGGCAAGCGGAACTGGTCTGTGGTCCGCAAATATCTGCTGTTGGCCGTCGCGGGCAAGAATGCGAAGAAGATGAGCCTCGAGGACATGCTGTACGTCCCTGAGATGTTCGTCGGCGACCAGAAGGACCGCATCGCCCAGCGACGCACCGAGCATCTCGCCCGGATTTCTGTTTCCGAATCCGGGAAGCCGCACTTCGTGCTGGTGATCGGTGAGCTCAAGGAAATCGCGACCGCTCGCTTTGGCTTCAAGCTGGTCATCAAGCATCTACCCGACTATGGCCTGATGGTCGACGAGAAGACCAAGAAGCGGATCGAGAAGGTCTTCGCGTCCGAGCTCGAGATCTGGGCGGCAACGGAAGGCACCCACCTCATGGTCATCGCCACCGCGAGCCTGTCAGCGGCCGGTATCGCCACCGTCCAGGAGGTGTCGATGATGCTGGCCAACGAATCGTGGATCCCGTTCGAATCGCTCGCCGATAACGCGCTTCTGAAGGCCTTGGCCACCCGTCGTTACCAGAAGTGCCTGCGCTACAACCAGACCGCTAAGCATCCAATCGCCACGGCGTTATTGACTGACGCCGAGCGCGGTACGGCGCTCTATGTTGTGCCGGCCGACGTGTCGTCCGGCTACCAGTCCGAGCTAGACACGCTTATCGCGGAGTCGGAACTGGATTCATGGATCTGGCGGCCGGGGACCGAAGTGATGCCCCCGCTTCCCCTGACCGCCTTCGACGCGGCGCGGAAGGCCCAACGGCAACCGCGGCCGCTCGCATCGGCAGCGGCCACGAATGCCCTAGCGGTACCGGGCTCCGCGATTGCGCGCGAGCTCGAAAACAGAACGCGCACGGTGGTTAAGGCGCCCGAAACGGAACCGGATCCGACTCCGCTGTTCGCCGAACCACCGGTCGTCGATGAGCCGCCCCCGAGGTTCGATGATCAACCGCCCTATACCGATGAGGATCGACCGGCGAATTGGTTGTGAGTGCAACTGGTCATGGAATCGCCTAGTTCCGCTGGACTGAAAGCGATTCTTTTGGAATGTTGTGTAGCGCTAACGAATACGGAGGACTGGATAGGCCAGTCAAAAAAAACGCCCCGATTGCACTCGGGGCGCGACCAAGATGACGTACGACAGGGACCTTCGGCGTCGCAGGCGTCAAACCAGAAAGTTCGGATTCTAGAACAGAAGCGTGCCCTGTCAAGCGTCATCTATGTGACAGCAACTTAACGAATCAGCACATCAGATGATGATCCAGAACAACATTGGCCGTATTGTCGGTGAGGCATTGAAAACAGATGCAACGGCGCTGCCGCTCCGCCCCGTGGTAGCGGCTGGCGGCGATCCGGATATCCAAAATTCGAGGGTATCGGGTACGGACTGAACCAGCTCATGACTCGGCTGATTCCCGGTACGTCGCCGAATCTGGCGCACGCCCCGATGAATCCGACCTGTCCGGCCGCCAGCGACGACTGGATGGCCGCGCCTACGCACGCCCCCCGTCGACGCGCGTCGCTGCCCGAGCGCGTTTGGCCGGCGGATATTCCGTGTCCGGCGCCGGCGAACAGCCCCCGGCTGCTGCGCGAGTTGAAGTTGCGCCTCGGCCGATATCTCGAAACGCCGCAGGCCTGGTTGCCGGCCCTGAACGCTGCCAATGGAAGCCGCCGCCAGCAGCGCAGCGAGCGCCGTATAGCGTGCGTGCAACTGGTGCGAGCGCTCGTCAAATTTTGTGATGTCTCGACGTTGCGTATTGCAGTGCCGGCGCAGAGCGGCTGGGTGGATTTCACCCTGCCCTACCTGGCCGAGCAGGCGGGTCTCTCGGTGCGCCGTGCCGAGCGCGCGCTGCGCGACCTGGTCACCGCACGGCTGGTGAAAAGCCGGCCGCAGTGCGAGGTGGCGGTCGGCGACGAAGGGCCGCGCTATCGTGGGCTTGCCGCCATTCGCTACGTGACGCCTGCACTATTCGAACAATTCGGCCTGGGCAAGTGGCTGCGCCATGAGCGCACTCGCGCCCACCTACGTGCGCAGCGCCGGCGTAATGCCGCGCGCAAGTCCGAGCGGAAGGCCCATGCCAGTGCCGGCCAGCTGCGCACGCTGCTCACCGACAAACTGGCCGCTGCTCAGGCCAAGGCCGTCGCTCGGAGCACGCGCTCCGACGACGATCGTCGTGCCGATCTCGAGCGCGCGATCATGATCCGCGCCGGCGAACTCAAAGATATCTACCCGGACTGGGACCGCGACCGGTGTTTCCGGGTCGCGCATAACCAGCTCGCCCCACCCGCCTAGCGTACAAACGGTTTCCTCCTATCTATCGCTACCGCGAGGATGGCGCTTGCGCGGATCCGCCGTCGTGCCGTCTTCTGCCGGTATTTGGTGTCTCATTCGCTGGTTTTCGGCCTGGATTCTGACGCCGTGTCGCCGCCTAGCCGTTCGCAACTGTGGATAAGTGCATTTAACTGTCGGGACGGCTCGCCGTTAAGTGTCGGGGCTTAGTCAGAACCTATCTCTACCTATACCCCATATCGACCCGCGGCAATGCCGCGGTGTCACGCGGGCTTCGCCCGCTTGGCAGGAAACCCCCACGGGCTGCATGCGCTTTCCACCGGCAGGCCGTAAGCGCTACGGCGGCCGCTGGCCGCCGCACCGCTAACGGCGCGACAAAAGATTTCGGGGCGCGTCAAAGCCGCACCCCGAAATCAGCGCGCGCGCGTGCGCGCCCGACTGCCCGCAAGCACCATCGACTATCCTCGGCAGCTTAGCTTTCAGAGAGGGGGGGTATCTTAATACGCAACTAACGGTCAAATGGATCGCCCCCACCAAAATTTTCCCTGCCGCTCCACACCCCCATGTCTACAAGAACGGGGCCGCCCCCAACCCGAGTGGAATCCTCACAATTCTGTTCAGCCCGTGCCTGAGCGCGATACTCTGTCGGAAGAGCAATGGTTATGGGAGGCGACGATGTGCTACTCGGCCAAGATCCAGGCGAACTATCGAGAGTACGTTCGACGTTACGGCGCCGACATGGACATCGAGACGTTCCGGCGCATCTTCTTCGCGCGCGCATCCGGGGCTGACATCAAGATCCCGAAAGCTGTCGACGCCGCGTTCGCAGGTGTCGATGATGAGATCACTACCGCGATCGCCGCGTATCGAAACCAGCGAACACGCGAGCTGGAGACCGCTCTGTTCGAGCAACGCGCGCGGCTGGCCGCGGCCGAGAAAAAGCTCGCCGCGAAGATCACGAAGAAGGCCAGCGAGGACGTCCGAATCGCCACGAACAAGATCGATGCGGCAACGCGCGGGCTCGACGATCTTCGCCGGCAGGACCTGCAGGAGCGTGATTCGCGGATCTTCCCCGGCTGGTATGCGCCCGTGCTGATCGAACTCGACGGCAAGCGCCTGATCGTGCCGATGCGGTACCGCTGCCGTATTCCGGGCTGGACCGAGGCGGAAGAAAAACAGAAGCAGGGAAGCTACAACGCGCGTTTCGACTCGCTCGGCACCGCCTGGCGCAAGGTGTTTGGCTTCACGCACGGTATCGTGCTCGCCGACACGTTCTTCGAGCACGTCGACCGAGACGGGAAGGACGTCATCCTGCGTTTCGATCCGACACCACCGCAGCAGATGCAGCTCGCGTGCTTATGGACGTGCACCGAGATTCCCGGTGCCGACGACCTCTGGTCGTTTGCGGCGATCACCGACGATCCGCCGCCCGAAGTCGCGGCCGCAGGGCACGACAGGTGTGTGATTCCGCTGAAATCCTCGAACGTCGACGCCTGGCTCGCACCGGATCCAAGCCGGCGCGCGCAGTTGCGCGACATCCTCGCCGACCGCGAGCGGCCGTACTACGAGCACCAGCTCGCTGCGTAAACCCGGGGGTTGGAGGGACGGTTATCTCTGTCATATACTGTACAAACATACAGTATTTTGCGAACCGACCCCATGCACCCCGCTCTCGCCCATCCAGAAGCAATCCATCCGAGTTTATGGCGAGCCAGCCAACTGGCGCGCTCGAGCGTGCGCGGCGTCGACACGGGCCATCCGGAGTTGACGGCCGAACTGCCCGGCGGCGGATGGCCGCCCGGCGCGCTGATCGAACTGCTCGCGCCGCAGCCTGGAATCGGCGAACTCCGGCTGCTGGCGCCGGTGCTCGCGCGCGCGGCCGGCAAGCCGGTCATGCTGATCCAGCCGCCGCATGCGCTGCAACCGCTGGCGCTCGCGTATTGGGGTATCGATCCGTCCGGCTTCGTGATGCTGCCGGCACCGCGCTCGGCCGACGCGCTGTGGGCCGCCGAACAGGCGCTGCGTGCTGGCACGTGCGCCGCCGTGCTGCTCTGGCAGTCGCACGTGCGCGCGGACGCATTGCGGCGGCTCAATCTGGCCGCGCAGAGCGGCCAGGCGCTGTTCTACCTCTTCCGGCCGGCGGCCGCCGCGCGCGACGCGTCGCCGGCGCCATTGCGACTCGCGCTGGCACCCAAGCGCGACGGCGTCGACGTCACGTTCGTGAAGCGCCGCGGGCCTGCACGCGATACGCCGCTGTTCGTTCCCTTGTCCCCCTCGCCGATTCGTCGATTTCGAACATCAGCGTCGCGAAGAGGTCATGCAGTACATCTACCGCAAGTACGGCCGCGATCGCGCAGCGCTGACGGCCGCCGTCACGACGTACCGGCCGCGCAGCGCTTTGCGGGAGGCCGGCAAGGCGCTCGGCGTGGATCCGGCGATCGTCGAACGCGTTGCGAAGCAGCACCACTGGTTCGATTCGCGCGCGGATCTGCTGCAGCGGTTTGCCGAGGCTGGCCTCGACCCCGACGCGCCGCTGAATCAGCAGTGGGCCGCATTTGCCGCGCAGCTGCTCGGCTATCCACGACACCTGTCGCAGCACTCGGGCGGCTTCGTGATCAGCCGCGGCAAGCTCACGCGCCTTGTGCCAGTCCAGAACGCGAAGATGGTGGATCGCTCGATCATCCAGTGGGACAAGGACGACATCGAGGCGCTCGGCATTCTCAAAATCGACGTCCTGGCGCTCGGCATGCTATCGATGGTGCGCCGCGCGCTCGACATGATCTCGGAGAAGCGCGGCGAGACGTTCGAGTTGCAGGACATTCCGGCCGAAGACAAGGCGACCTACGACATGCTGTGCGACGGCGACAGCATGGGCGTGTTCCAGGTCGAATCGCGCGCGCAGATGTCGATGCTGCCGCGACTGCGGCCGCAGTGTTTCTACGACCTGGTGATCGAAGTCGCGATCGTACGGCCGGGCCCCGTGCAAGGCGGGATGGTGCATCCGTTTCTGCGCCGGCGCCAAGGGCTGGAGCCCGTCACGTTTCCATCTGAAGGCATGGAGAAGGCACTGGCGCGCACACTCGGCGTGCCGATCTTCCAGGAGCAGGTCATGCAGGTCGCGATGCTCGCGGCCGGCTTCTCCGCCGGCGAGGCCGACCAACTGCGCCGCGCGATGGCGGCATGGAAGCGCAAGGGTGGACTGGAGCCGTACCACGAGCGTCTGGTGAGCGGCATGCTCGAGCGCGGCTACGATCGCGAGTTCGCCGAGTCGATCTTCGCCCAGATCAAAGGCTTTGGCGAATACGGCTTCCCGGAAAGCCACGCGGCCAGCTTCGCGCTGCTCGTCTACTCGAGTGCATGGCTGCGTCGACACGAACCGGCCGTGTTCCTGGCTGCGCTGCTCAATAGCCAGCCGATGGGCTTTTACACGCCGTCGCAGCTGCTGCAGGACGCGCGGCGCCGCGGCGTTGAAGTGCTGCCCGTCGACGTCAACGTCAGCACATGGGATTCGGCGATCGAAGGGCCGACAACGTCGGCGCCCGTGCGCCTCGGCTTCTCGCTGCTGCGCGGCATGCGCGAGGACGTCGCGAGCCGGATCGAGCTCGCACGCGCGGCGCGGCCATTTGCCGACGTCGCGGATCTGGCGCGTCGCGCCCAGCTTGATCGTAAGCGACTCGGCCCGACCGTTTCCCGATGCTGATTTTGCTGGCGCATGATAGTCGCGTTTAGATTGACGGAGACGGTCAGCTATGCCGAATGCAGCGCGCCCGGCCCATCGCACGTATGCGCGGGCATTCAAACAGCAAGTGATCAGGGAAACGTTGGAACCAGGCATGTCGGTGTCGATCGTCGCGCGGCGGCACGACATCAACGCCAACGTCGTGTTCGGGTGGCGCAAGCAATATCGGGAAGGCAAGCTGGAACTGCCGGGACTCGAAGCTGCGCCGTCGGCCATGACAGGCACGGAGTTGCTGAGCGTTGACGTGATCGATTCGGTGTTGATGCTGCCAGCGCCGCAGCCTACGGGAAACGCGACGTCGAAGGTGACAAGCGGCGTACCGATGCCGACGCCCGTGTGCGAGATCGAGGTGGAGATCGGCAAGCGGCGCGTGAAGATTCGCGGCCTGTCTGCTGAGCGGGCCGAAGCGTTCCTGCAGGAATGCCTGAAGTGATCACATTGCCGGCCGGCACCCGCATCTGGCTTGCTGCGGGCGTCACGGACATGCGCTGCGGCTTCCAGGGGCTTGCCACGAAGGTACAGGCGACGCTCGAGGAGAATCCGTTGTGCGGCCATGTGTTCATCTTCCGCGGACGTCGAGGCGATCTCGTGAAGCTGCTTTGGGCCACCGACGACGGGCTCTGGCTGCTGTCGAAGCGATTGGAACGCGGCCGCTTCATCTGGCCGCAAGCCGATGGCGGCAAGATCTCGCTCACGGTCGCGCAGTTGTCGATGCTTCTCGAAGGCATCGATTGGCGGCAGCCCCGCCGTACGGCACCTCTGTCGATGCTGTAGGTGTTGTAAAACCGCTCGGGAGGCTCGTAAACTCCGGCGCATGCCGAATCTCGACGATCTGCCCGACGATGTCGCTGCACTGAAGGCCATGCTGGCTGAGGCTCGCGCGTCGGCCATCGAACGGGAACTCGAGATCGAACAGCTGCGCCGCGACATCGCCGCAAGCGATCTCGAGATCACACGGTTGAAGCTCCTGATCGACAAGCTCAAGCGAATGCACTTCGGCCGCAAGTCGGAACAACTTGCCCGAGAGATCGAGAAGCTTGAGCTCCGGCTTGAGGATTTGGCCGCAGGCAGCGGTGTCGCCGACGTTCAGCACACAAAGGTCCGACGAGAAAGGTCCACGACTAGCAGCGATCCGGCCGTACGTGAGCCGCTGCCACCGCACCTTACGCGAGAAGATCGCGTGCTCAAACCGGATTCGATCTGCCCCAAGTGTGAAGGTGCTATGCAGTGCCTCGGCGAGGACGTCTCGGAACAGCTCGCCCGTGTTGCGGCGATGTTCAAGGTGATCCGCACGATCCGGCACAAGACGGTCTGTCCGGCCTGCGGCCACATCGCGCAGCCACCGATGCCGGGACTGCCGATCGAGCGCAGTATCGCGCATCCGAGCTTGCTTGCCGACATTCTGGTGTCGAAGTACGCAGATCATGCGCCGCTGTACCGACAATCGGAAATTGCGGCGCGCGACGGGGTGACGCTTGACCGCGCCAGCATGGGTCGCTGGGTCGGACAGTGTGAGGCGCTCTGCCGCCCGCTGACCGACGCGCTGCGCCGGTATACGATGGCGGGCACGAAGTTGCACGCGGACGACACGCCGATCCCCGTGCTCGCGCCAGGCAACAAGAAGACGAAGACCGGGCGACTCTGGGTGTACGTGCGCGACGACAGCCGTTCGGGCTCGACGGAGCCGGCTGCGGTGTGGTTCGCGTACTCGTGCGATCGCAAAGGCATCCATCCTCAGACGCATCTCGCCGGATTCGAAGGCATCCTGCAAGCCGATGCCTACGGCGGCTTCGACGAGTTGTACGTAAGTGGCAAGATCCGCGAGGCTGCTTGTTGGGACCACGCGCGGAGAAAGTACTACGAGATCCACGCGAGCACACCGACGGACGAGACCCAGAAACTGCTCGAGATGATCGGCGAGTTCTACGGCATTGAAACCGACATCCGCGGCAAGCCGCCCGATGAACGGCAGCGCGTGCGGCGTGAGAAAAGCAAGCCGCTGCTGGACGCCTTCGAAACGAGAATCCGGGCCAAGCTCGCGACGCTGTCGCGCAAGTCGGAGCTGGCCGGCGCGATCCAGTACTCGCTGAATCACTGGACTGCGCTGACGCTGTTCTGCGAGGATGGGCAAGCCGAGATCAGCAACGCGTTGGCAGAAAACGCCCTGCGTTGCGTGAGCCTCGGGAGAAAGAACTTCCTGTTCGCTGGTTCCGACAGCGGGGGTGAGCGGGCCGCCGCGATGTACAGCTTGATTGGTGCGTGCAAACTCAATGGCATCAACCCGCGCGCCTATCTGGAATACGTCTTGACCCACATCGCTGATCACGTCATCACCCGCGTCGACGAACTGCTGCCTTGGAATGTGGTCGACAAGCTGACGTCGGTCAGCTCGCATGGCACTGCCTGACTGCTTCATAGATCCAGATAGATCGTGCCCATGATCCACGATCGTGGGCACGATCTCACGTGATCCTCACGGAACTCCCCAAGCTCTCACATCATGCCCCATGCGCGCGCGAATATGGAACTGGTCGCGCCGAGCCGCTTACGCTTGATCGGCACGACCTGCAGGTGCTCGCAGGTGCGAACGCACTTCGCTCGCTCGCCGGCGATAACCGACGCGACGCGCTCTGGCTGGCTGCCGCTGCCGTGCCTGATCGAGATCTGCTGCGCGGCACCGAATGTGACGACGCGGCGCCGGCATTGCCTCGGGCATCGGAGGGTCACGAGATCGTGACGGACTATCGAGCGATGGGCTTCACGCTCGGCCGGCATCCGCTGGCGCTGCTGCGCGATCGCCTCGCGCTGGATCACCTGCAGTCGGCAGAGCAACTGGCGACGTTGCGCAGCGGCCAGCTCGCGCGCGCGTGCGGATTGGTCACGGTGCGGCAGCGGCCGGGCACGGCGAACGGCGTGCTGTTCATGACGCTCGAGGACGAGACCGGCCAGGTCAACGTGATCCTCTGGCCCGGTCTGCTGGAGAAATTTCGGAAGGAGGCGCTCGGCGCCGCGTTGCTCGCGGTCTACGGCGTGTGGCAGGCCGAAGGGAACGTGCGGCATCTGATCGCCAGCAATCTCGTCGACAGGAGCGAGTTGCTCGGTGCACTGCCAACGACGTCAAGGGAGTTTTGCTAACGCTTACGCGTTCTCCATGACGATACTAAAGCGGCGTCTTGTATGCGCTGTGCCAAATCGTGAGGGCACCCCCTAGCTTAGCGCAAGCTTCACCGCGATATTGCACACCGAACCTAAAAGACTCGCGAATCTTTCGGGCCACCCCATGTGATCGACAAGCCATCAGGATTGAAGTCAGCGGCAATTTTTCCCCCGTCATCCTTATAAACCTCCAGCTCGTCGATAAATCCATTTTTCAATATCAATACGAAATTAATATATGGCCCATAATTTCGCACTGTGTCGACATCCTCTTGGACAGCCGTTATCAGAGGTCCGGTCGCGTCACCGTATTTTTTATCACTGCTTGTCACGAGGCGGAGCGATCCCTCTTCATCAATTGGACTTGCGCGTGCAGCTAATATCTGTGCCATTAAGATATCGCCATTCGGCACCCCACAGGTCGCCATCCTGCGCAAGAGGGCGACTTCCAATTGACTCAGCTCTCGAAACTGAGAAATATTCATTCGCAAACTCCCAATGCCCGTCCCACATAGAAATTTAAGTGTTTAATACGGAATCCCAGATGGCCGATAAAAGTACGTTCCAATATTTACATCACCAGACGGTAACGGAAAGACGCGATAAATATAGTTCGGTGTGACGCCCCAAAATGGGCCACCCACATCCCCTATTGGAGGAAGATGGGCGCCGATCTCTGCGCGCGCGGCATCCGGATCGCTTACGTGTCTGTCGCCGTGCCCCCATATATAACTACCCGCAAGTTGAAACGAATCCGTACCTACGATCGTGCCAGTCAATCCGTCCGGGTCGGACCGATTGACCGGGTTGTTTCCGACATATGCATACAGGTTTTGATCATCGCGACTGCCAACAGGGTCGGTCTGGAAGAATCGTCCCAGCCCCGGTGAATAGAACCTCGCTTTATAATAGTACAGTCCGAGCGAACCGATCAGTTGCTGCCCCGTGTAGCGGAACCGCGTGCCACTCGTTGCGTTCGGCTCACCAAACGGACCGTAGGTATAGATTGCCGTTTTGGCCCCCGATGTATTCGCCGTCGCGACGACGCTCCCCAGTTGATCCGTGTAGAACCAATTCTTGTTCGTGGTCCCTGATCCTTCGTACCAAACGAGCGGATTGTCTGCACCGGAACCATGAACATAGCGCCGGAGGATATTGCCCGACGAATCGTATTCGGCGACGAGTTTCGTGTCGTCGTACAGCATGTTCGTCGTGAGACTGCCAAGACCGTTCGGTTCAACAGTCTGGCGCAGGCGACCTTCTGCGTCGTACGCAAGACTCACTGTTGAGAACAATCCAGTAGTACCAGATACGAGGCGATTGTCGAGATCGTAACCATACGACCAACCGCTGTAGCTAGCCACGTTTCCGTTGTTGTCGTACCCGACAGAACCGCCAGCAGCCGTCGTGTAACGATTCAGGCCATCCGCGGTATAACTCTGGCTACCGGTCGTTCCACCGCTCCACTGGTACGCGAGGTTGCTCGGTGTGACGCTGGTTACATCCAGAATTTGATTACGTGCGTATACGAACTGCACCTGGTCGCCCGGCGCAGTCAACGCATTCGTCAGCGTTGCTAGCCCACCTTGATTGTCGTACCCGCGTTGAATCGACGTTCCATTCGCGAACGTGAGGGTGGTAGCCCGGCTCAGGTCGTCATAGGTGTACGTTGCGAGTGCTGTGCTTCCGTTCTCCTTGATCACACTCGGCCGATTCAACGCATCGTAGCTGGTAGTCGTATTGAACCCATCCGGCCACGTCGTCTGGGTCCGATTTCCTGCGGCATCGTACTGGAAATTGAGCGTTCTTCCCCCCGCCGTCGTGTTGAGCAATCGACCTGCGTTGTCCCAAGCATAGGACACCGCGTAACTGCCGTTCGCGTACTGCGACGCGGTGCGTAGTCCGCGCAGGTCATAACCGAACTGAACATTGTTAGCGCTGCTCGGATAGGTACGTGCGGTCAGGCGGTTCAGGTTATCCCAGGTCTGGGTGATCGTGCCCCCGCTACGTCTGCGGATGGTAACCACGTTCCCGTTCGGATCGTAGGTATAGCCGTCGTAATCATTGCTGTTCGCCGAGCCTGGTGTGTTGGCCAGCGGGTAGTATCGGTTCGTCAGACGGTCGAAACCATTGTATGCATAGACGGTCAGATTGTTCTTCGCATCAGCGCTCGAATTGAGTTTACCGTTCGGCGTATAGGTGTATTGCACATAGTTCTGTTGCTGCGCCGTGCCTGTCGCTTTCTGGATGGTGTTGATCGAATCGTCGACGTTGTACACCGTCGTCGTCACTCTGTTCCCCCCGTCTGCAGCGGCAAGATACTGCGTTTGCTGATATGGCCGATCGAGATCGTCATATGCCGTGTCGGTGATCGGCACTGGTGCTGCCTCTGTTGGGCAAGTCGTCGCCGATGCAGTCAGCGAAGGGCCCCATGCCCGGATAACTTTTCCTGTCGCACTGTACCGCGAGCAGTTTGTCAACCATTGAGCGCCGATCTGCCGGGCGACAGCAATTGGCCGGCCGTCCGCATCATAGGTGGTCTGAGTTTGCTTCCCCAGCGCATCCGTGACCACGGTCGGGCGCCGTTCGCTGTCGTAGCTAGTCGTCACCGTATCGGTCACGTCAGTACGCGGCCCGTCCACCACGGTCAGGTTGCCGATGTCGTCATAGGTGTACGTGGTCGTGAGATTCAGTGTTCCCGTGCCGGCGTCGACTGTCGTGGTCGCGGGCACTTCGTGGTGCGCCCAATCATAGGTCCGCGTCGTCGCAGTGGAATTCGATGCGCTCGTCTTGACCGTCGTCTTCCACAAGAGATACATCGTCGGGAAGCCCGTCGGTGTCCAGGAATAGTAATCATAGGCTGTCCATGGCGCTACCCCGCTCGCGTCAACCGGCGAGGTAACGGTCGCGATGTCGCCCCAGGGCGCATAGGTGTACGTCGTGGCATTGCCTCGCGCATCGGTTTCAGTTGCAACCTTGTTGTAGGCACTCTCATAGGTGAAGCTTCGAGTGAGCGGTGCGAGACCTGAGCCGGATGGTGCGAACTGCGTGATCGACTTCACGTTCTGCGTGCAGCGTTTCTCCGAGCTCGCACAGGATGCATCGTCGTACGTGTACGAGAAGCCATTCCCCTGAGGCAAAGTCTTGGTAATCAGCCGCCCCTGTCCGTCGTAAGCGAATTGGGTGACGTTGAACAGCGGATCCGCTTGCTGCAACACATTCCCGAGCACATCGAGATAGCTGAGCCTCGTGATACCACCCGGCGCAGATTCAAGAGCTCGCGATCCAGCGAAATAGTAGCTGTATGTCTTGCCTCGCGCGTTCGTCTGCGTTTGGACTCGTCCAAGGCTGTCATAGACGTTCGTCACGCCGGCGGTGGACGGGAAGCTCGGATAAAAGATTTGCGTTATCTGACCGGGCAACCCATAGCCGTATGTCGTGCTCTTCGACAACGTGTCGGTGAAGGTCGTCAGATTGCCATTCGCGTCGTAGCCATATTGAACCGTTCGAGCGCCGTCAGAGACCTGGCTAATCCGTCCGTTCGTATAGCTGAAATTTAGTGTGCGCCAGAAGCCGTTGCTGACGCTGGTCAAGTTGCTTCCGGTGTAGCTGTAGTTGACCTGCGTGCCGTTGGCGTCTTTGTAGGTATCGATGTTCCCCGACGAATTGAAGTGCATCGAGTTATGGTGAACGGTGTCGTACGTGTAAGTGCCATCCCCGTTCAGTATCAGCTTCGAAGAATTCCCCGGGGGTGGGTTGAAACTACCGTCCGGCAACTTCACGAACACCTCGCCATTCAGACCTTGTGTGACGATCACGGTATTGTTGATCAGCTGATCGCCGAACCACCGTTGCCCCAAAGTCGCAATGACCAATTTTTCAATCGGGTGTGACGCATCAGTAAGCAGATCCGACGACGCCTTCATCTCGACCAACGCGGCTACCGCATCGAGCGCTGAATCTTCCCCCATTCCCTGATAACCGTCGGAATTTACCTTTGCGGTCACGCTGAAGTTGTGAGCCCAGCCCTTCCCAAGCACACTGTCCTGATTCTTGGCGCTCGAACTATATATGCGGCTGAAGGTGAGGCGCTGCGGAAAGAGGCCCACACCTGACGATAGGTCATCGCGGCTGTACGTAAAATTCCCGGCCGCCAGGCCGATGGGGTCGGCAACGAAATTGAATGGCTCGCCTTGGAGAGACGTCCCACCTTGGAGAGACGGCGCAAATCGGAAGCTGCCATCGCTTAGGACGGTCACCGGAAGGTTGTACATCGAAGGCGGAAACGGCGACGCGACCTGCGCCAACGGGGAAAGGGTGGAGAGAAACTGACCCAGGGTCATGTATCCTCCGGCGAGGTTCCCCGTGATCAACGCACCCAGAAATACGGGGCTCTGCACGTAGTAGCCAGCACCCGTCCAGCTGTTCTCAGTCAGATCACAGTGTTGCGGCAAAACCAGGCTGAACCCGCTAGACAGGTAAGAACTGAAGGTGCCGTAGTAAGCGCTGCAATTCACCAAATTCGGTTGAACGGCGGTAGCATAGTTTGCCGATGTTGCGTTGTAGATCGGCTGCCCGGCCGCCGCAGCCGTATCGATCAACTTCACCGTAGACGCCGCTGAAACAGAACTGATCTGTTGCACAACAGTCGATTCCAAAATGCTCGAGTGCATCCCCTGTAGGAAAAAGGCCATGGTCTCGCTATTCGAGTCACCAGAGACGCTCGCCACTGAAAATGTGCCGCCGGGCAGGTCCACGTAGGAGGACGCACCGGTATAACCTGCAACACCGATATCGTGATGAACCAGGAACGTGGTGTTGGACAAGCGCTCGCTTAGGGACTGCATCCGAGATGTTTGGCCAAGCCAATGTGCGGCGACAACAGCCAAAGTGGTTCCCCCCACCGCCTCCGATGTGTCGGCCGCGCCCGCCGCTCGAAGGTTGCCGAGCGCGGTTTGATAATAGTTCGGCAGGCCACGACCGGTCGGTCCCCACGCATTCGCAATCGTGAACACGTTTCCGGGTTTCGCGACAATCGTTTGATTGATGGTCAGGTTTGCAGCTGTCGTAGCATATGCGTTGTGCGTCGCTGTAAGGGTGAGGATCGTGGACGCACCAGAAGGAGGGGCCGTGCCAGGACTTCCCACTGCAGAACCGTCGAGGGTGAGGATCGGCTGATTAGTAGAGTTGTACGTGATGGTTAGCCGATGACCGTAGATCGCATCCGACGAGTAGGTCTGATCGATCCCCTGATATTGGATCCGCAAAGTCGGCTTCATGGATATCGGAACATCCGTCTGATCCTGAAGCGCATAGACCGTGTTTTGCAGCGGTGGCGATGTGTAGTGCGGAATCGCCCCGTAGATCAGATCGATTGATTTGCCGCCAACCACATCGTCGACCGTAGCCGCTGGCATGTTCGATCGCAAATACGTCGCGAGGTTATTGGCGTAGGTCGTCAGGTTGTTTCGAATGTTCGTGCGATTGATGTTCTGTGCATAGTCCGCGGTGATCGTCGCTCCGCTCTTCGCCGAATTCAGGAACGTCGGTGCGTCGTAGCCTGTCGTGCTCGAACTGGCGAGATTGATGCCGGTCTTGAATGAATGAGTTTTGTAGCTCGGATCGAAATAGTAGGTCGTACCGTTGATGACCGTCTTTACCCAGACGTGCCCCACTGACACGTCAACCAGTGCAGATGTGTTACCAGGACACTGCCCGGGACTCACTGCCGTCGCCCCATAGATTGGAAATCCGCCGTCGCCTAGCAGCTTCAGGATTCCACAAACATTTGATGTATCGACGCCGTAAAGCGTGTTGAATTGTGCTGCCGTGTACTTGATCACCCCTGTCGTGAAGCTCGCTGTATAGCCGGATGCTCGGAGGAGATCGACCATCAACATCGCTTGATCATAGACGGTCCCCTGATTGTCCAGCACGGCGCCAAATGAGCCCTTCTGAGTACCGTATACCGGATACACCTCGACGTTGTTGCGAACGTATTGATAGATGACGTCCGGGTTATAGTTGAGTGCGCGAGCAAGTTCGGCAATCGATGCCGGCCCTTGAGGACTTCCGTTGCCGCCCGCACTCATGACGTTGGCACGTGCGCTGCGCGTGGACGGTGCAACGGTTTTCGTATTGACCGCTGCGCCTTGATTGACGTTCGGCGGGAGGACGACTCGCGAGCGGGATTGCTCCCACTCTTTACCGGAGATCGGAAACATATTGACTGCATTTCTCCCCGGCCCCTGCGCATTAGCGAGTGCCGAAATATCCTCCGGAGAATACGCAATCGCAGGCTTCCCGCTCACGAAGGTCACCGGCTGCCCGACGCCAGAGGGAGGTGGCTCCTTTCCAACGTAGTGCTTCGAAGACTTCGGTGCAGTCGGCTGTGCACCCAACATCCAATCCGCTGGCACCTTTTTGGCGGTTGGTGGCAAGGCGGATTGAATAGGGCTAGCAAGAGTGTGAGATCCGAGAGCCATCAGGGCACTCAGAAGGAAGACACGCACTGACTGCCGGAAATCGACGCGCGGAAACGTGGGCATTACATCGGTAATCCCCCCGCTTTTAACGCGAGTCAGAAGTAGAGACTATGCCGCGGCCATGAGCCGCTGTTTCGGCGTCACGCCGCCAAGGCCCATGTTAGGGCGCTCGTGATTGTATTGCCACATCCACTCGGTTGCGAAGTGCTGCACGTGCGCGAGGTCGTCCCAGTAGTACTGCGATAGCCATTCATAGCGCACTGTCCGGTTGAATCGCTCCACGTAGGCGTTCTGCTGCGGCTTGCCAGGCTGGATGTAGTTCAATGAAATGCCCTGTCTGGTGGCCCACTGCGTGATCGCATCGCTCAAATACTCTGGACCGTTGTCGCAGCGTAACGCCATCGGTTTTCCCCGCCAGCCGATGATCTGCTCCAGTGACCGAATGACGCGCGCCGAGGGCAACGAGAAGTCGATCTCGATTCCCAATGCTTCTCGGTTGAAGTCGTCGATCACGTTGAACAGCCGGATACTGCGGCCGTCCTTCAACTGATCGTGCATGAAATCCATCGACCATACCGCATTCACCGACGCCGGCACGATCAGCGGCTCCGGCGCCTGCCGTACGAGCCGCTTGCGCGGCTTGATGCGCAGGTTCAACTCCAGTTCTCGATAAATCCGGTACACGCGCTTGTGGTTCCAGCCGAAGCCCTTCACGTTGCGCAGATACAGGAAACACAGCCCGAAGCCCCAGTTGCGATGATTGTCGGTCAGCCGTAGCAGCCAATCGGCAATCTGTTCGTTCTCCGCATTGCGCTGCCGCTCATAGCGGTAGCACGTTTGGCTTATGCCAAATGCCTCGCATGCAAGCCGGATCGACACACCCCGGCTCGCTACTGCTTCTCTGGCCATCTCGCGGCGGGTAGATGGCCTCAGTCTTTTTTTGCTAGCGCCTCCGCGACGATCTCCGCCTTGATCTTCTCTTCGACATACATCTTGCGCAGTCGCGCGTTCTCCGCTTCCAGCTCCTTCATCTTGGCCATCAGCGACACGTCCATCCCGCCGTACTTGCTGCGCCAGTTGTAGAAGGTCGCCGTGCTAACGCCCAGCTCCCGACAAATCTCCGGCACCGCCACCCCAGCTTCCGCGCGCTTGAGCGCTTCCATGATCTGGCTATCCGTGAACTTCGACTTCTTCATCGCGTAGAACTCCCTTTGCTGGAAATTCTACTTCTGATCCCGCCTACTGAACGGGGGTATTACCCATCCCCCGATAGGATTCTAAATACTTCGAACTACGAAATTAGATGAGCTGTTGTTGCGTGCTATGTGCTGTGACTGCTTACCTCGCTATGGGGATGTGGTGGAGACGGACGTTCGGTTTCCCGCTGCGTCGTAGTTGTAGGTAACCGTTGTGGTAGTGGAGCCGTTATTGAAAACGGCCTTTGTCAACCGGCCCAGCGGGTCGTACGTATAGGTGATGGAGCCGGACGTTGCGATAGCACTGACAACCACTAACGCCAGGGCTATAGTCCCTCGAATGAAACGGTGCATGACTCGTTCGCCATGGCGAACGCCAAGCTCGAATTTCGGACGACGCATATTGCCCCCGGGTGCATCCGTTGTAATCGTTTGTCGCAACGCGCTTAAGGCAAGAAAGTGGAACTTTCCCTACGCCTGTTTTGCACTTCGGCTCTCAGAATTTCTTTTCTGAAACATTTTGAAATAAACATATCAAAGCATTTCGTTCCCCGATACCTAGGGTATACGCCCAAACAAACGGAGGCTTCGTCCAGTACCTAGTCTAGAGCCGTGCGCCGCGTGCTCGGGTTCGGTACTCTGGGGCCCACGCCGTTCGATTGGTTCTCGCATATCCTCGCAGCTACCGCAGGACGCAAGACACCGCGGCGCTGCGGTGCTCCCGTGTCGACATCGACGGGAGCACATTGGATTCGGCGATCGAAGGGCCGACAACGTCGGCGCCCGTGCGTCTCGGCTTCTCGCTGTTGCGCGGCATGCGCGAGGACGTCGCCGGCCGCATCGAGCTCGCACGCGCAGCGCGCCCGTTCGTCGACGTCGCGGACCTCGCGCGCCGTGCGCAGCTCGATCGGCACGACCTGCAGGTGCTCGCGGGTGCGAACGCACTTCGCTCGCTCGCCGGCGATAACCGACGCGACGCGCTCTGGCTGGCTGCCCCCGCCGTGCCTGATCGAGATCTGCTGCGCGGCACCGAATGTGACGACGCGGTGCCGGCATTGCCTCGGGCATCGGAGGGTCACGAGATCGTGACGGACTATCGCGCGATGGGCTTCACGCTCGGCCGGCACCCGCTGGCGCAGCTGCGCGATCGCCTCGCGCTGGATCACCTGCAGTCTGCCGAGCAGCTCGCAACGCTGCGCAGCGGGCAGCTCGCGCGCGCGTGCGGAGTGGTCACGGTACGGCAGCGGCCGGGCACGGCGAACGGCGTGCTGTTCTTGACGCTCGAAGACGAGACGGGCCAGGTCAACGTGATCCTGTGGCCTGGACTGCTGGAGAAGTTTCGGAAGGAGGCGCTCGGCGCCGCGTTGCTCGCGGTCTACGGTGTTAGGCAGGCCGAGGGGAAAGTGCGGCACCTGATCGCGAGCAAGCTCGTCGACAGGACTGAGTTGCTCGGCGCCCTACCGACCACATCGCGGGAATTTTGTTGAGATCTCTCTCTGTGGCCCCTACCGAGAATCGATCCGGTATTCTTCCGGCCGCTCCCCCTCTTCCGTCATAGCCTCATCCAGCCACCATCGACCACTAGCGTCTGACCCGTGACAAAGCGGGCATCGTCACTGGTGAGGAAAGCCACCGGGCCGGCGATGTCAGCGGGTGTACCGAGTCGCTTGATGGCCTGCTGCATGTAGACTTGCGCCTTCTGCTCGTTCGGCATGCCGCTGGCACCTTCGGTGTCAGTGATGCCGGGATGCACCGCATTGACGATAATGTTGTCGGCCGCCAGTTCGTTGGCGAGCGCACGTACCAAGCCGATCGCGCCCAGTTTGGATGCGTAATAGTGCGAGAAACCCATACCGGGCGGGGTCACCATGCCGACAGCATCCGATCCGATCGTGACGATCGCACCGCGGCCCGCCTTGCGCATTAGCGGCACGATGGCACGGGCGCCGAGCACATGCGCATCGAGGTTCACCGCCATCACGCGGCGCCATTCGGCAGGCGTCATCTGGTCGAGTGTCGCCAGGGGATAAATGCCTGCGGCATGGACAAGGATGTCGACCCGCCCGAATGCCTGTTCGACTTGGCTGGCGACTGCGGCCCAGCCGTCTTCGCTCGTCACGTCGGCTGCAATGGCAATGGCGTCATGGCCGATCGCCATGGCGGCTTCGTCGGCCTTCTCGCGATTAACAATCACCACCTGAGCACCGCGTTGTGCGAGAAGATTAGCGATGCCGCGACCGATGCCCTGCTTGCCGCCAGTGATGATGGCGATCTTGTTGTCATGTGTCTTCATGAATGTGCTCCTTGGTTGGGTTAAGAAATCGCGAGCGCCCGCAGGCGCGGCTCACCGATTTCGGAAAGAAGGTCGAGTCGGGTAGGCTTCCAGCCCAGCTCACCCCGAGTTCGCGGATCGCGTGAGCGGCTACACGCCGAGTGAATCAGTGCGCCGAAGGGGCCGAATACTTTGACGGCCTCGTCCATCGACAGGCTGCGCGTCTTGACGCCCAGGTCACGCGCCACGGCTTCGGCAATCCATCCGTAAGCAATTTCGCCGGCAGCAGCGTGGTACAGCGCGCCGGGTTGCCCGCGTTCGATGGCCAGTGAGAACAGGCGTGCCAGGTCGTCGCCGTGCACGTTGGAATAGGCGGCAAGCCCGGACCCGATGTAGCAGGCCGCCCCTGTGAGCGCGACCGAGCGATACACTTGGGCTACCGGGCCGTTGTCCCCCGGGCCCCAGATTAGCGGTGGCCGGATCACCATGCTGCGCAACTCACGCCGAGCGGCAGCGCGGACGATTTCTTCCGCCTCGACCCTGAGAAGTGCCAAAGGCTCCGGCACGAAGGAATCATCCTCCGCGAAGCTGTCCGGGCTCCACGCACCGCCCGTTCGCTGCATGAAGACACCGCTTCCTGAAAGAAAGATCAAAGTCTTCGCGCTGCCGGCAAGCGCGTCGCATAGCCTCCGGATAACAGCCGGCTCGCGCTCAAAAGCGACCTGGGCGGCATAGACAATGACGTTAGCCGAGCAAGCTGCAGCCAGTACCGGTGCGAGATCGGTGTCGAGATCTCCGTGCACGGGCTGGACGCCGACGGCCCGCAGAGCAGATTCTGCGTGGCTGGAACGCGCGAGCCCTGACACCTCTTGCCCTTGCGCAACGAAATGTCTTGCAAGGGTGCTTCCCACAAATCCTGAGGCGCCAATGACAAAAATATTCTGTGACATGGAAGACTCCTTTGCCATGCAGCGTAGGGTCTATCCATCCACCTGAGAAGCCTATATTATTCGATACAAACCATCTACGGAAAAGATACATTGCTGGACGGTGTTTCCCTCGATCACTTGCGTACCTTCGTCGCTGCAGCAGACGAGGGCAGTTTTTCGGCGGCGGGCCGAGCGATCAGCCGCGCGCAATCGGTAGTGAGCCAGACCATTGCCAATTTGGAAGCGCAGCTCGGCGTCACCTTGTTCGAACGCGTCGGCCGCTACCCCCGCTTGACGGCACACGGAGAGAACCTGCTGGTGGATGCGCGCCGCGTCGTGCTGGATGCCGACGCCCTGAAGGCCAAGGCCCGAAGCTTCTCCGCCGGCCTAGAGCCCGAACTCTCCATCGTCGTCGATGTCATGTTTCCGCAGCAATGCCTGACCGATGCTTTGAGCAGCTTTAAGCAACGCTTCCCGTCCACGCCGCTCAGGCTCCATGTCGAGGCGTTGGGTCGGGTGGCGGAACTTGTGCTCAATGGTCAGTGCAGTCTCGGTATAACCGGGACGCTGCCGTTCCTTCCCCCTGGACTTGCTGCCGAGCGGCTGTTCAGCGAGGAAATGGTCACGGTAGTGGCCCCAGGATCGCCCCTAGCCGGTAAACGGGGCGCTATCGTGTTCCGGGAGTTGTTGAATGAAACACAACTCGTCCTCACCGACCGCTCTACCCTGACTCACGGCGTCGACTTCGGAGTGCAGGGAAAGAATATTTGGCGGCTCGCCGATCTCGGCGCGAAGCACGCTTTCTTGCGCGCGGGACTCGGATGGGGGCACATGCCGCTCTGGCTTATCAAAGAAGACCTGAAGGAAGGACGCTTGGTGCGTATCGTATTGGAAGGGCCTTCGGCAGGTTTAATGCCTTTCCAGGCAACCTATCTCACTGATCGCTTGCCCGGCCCTGCTGGCAGATGGTTGCTGGAACGCTTCGCGCCAACCTGACCATATTTCGGTACACCCCTGCAGTCGAGCGAGCAGCTGGCAACGCTGGGCAGCGGGCAGCGCGTGCGTACGGACTGGTAACGGTACGGCAGCGGCCGGGCACGGCGAACGGCGTGCTCTTCATGACGCTCGAGGACGAGGCGGGCCAGGTCAACGTGACCCTCTTCCGGACTGCTGGAGAAGTTTCGGAAGGAGGCGCTCGGCGCCGCGTTGCTGGCCGTGTACGGCGTTTGGCACGCCGAAGGGAAAGTGTGTCACCCGATCGCTAGCAAGCTCGTCGACAGGACCGAATTGCTCGGTGCCCTGCCGACGACGTCGCGGGAGTTTTGCTAGTCGATCATCACCAAACTACAAGGCGCGTCGTTGGCCGGCGAACACCGCCTCATTTTCAGGCCGCAATCGCGCCACGCGACGACGCACGCACGACATGCACCAGGTCGTTCTTGTCAATCGTCCAGCTGACCAAGAAGCCCTCTTTCACGAGTTCGTCGAGCGCCTTCTTCAAGTTCGCGCGAAAGTGGAACAACTCTTTCGTCTGCGAACCGCATTGACGATGAAGGAAACGTACGGAATGCGCGAAAGGCACTGCATGGGTGTGGTAGTACGTATGCAACCATTTTGACAACTCATATCGCAGCCGCTGACGCTGCTCACGCGCCAGCCGCGTGTAGTCGTCGTCAGAGAAAAGCGCGACGATTTCCGGTTCGACGTACGCCACCCACCGCGTCTTGCCGTCAGTTCCCGTCTCGGTGCCTTCCTTCCACAGGAATTTACGGATCAACGACCCGACAAACCCCTTTTTGTTGCCCGTGAAGCGAACCTTAACTTGCCCCGCTTGCAACCGCTCCAGCGTTGTCACGAGCCTGTCGTAACACTTTACCGACGTGCCCCAGCCAAGCGACTTCAACACGCTGTAGCCTGTGAATTCCACCTTCTCGTTCAGCTGAGTATCACGGGCCAGGTGAAGCACTTCAAGAAAGACGTCCGCGTCGTCCTGTCTAAGCTCTTCCCCGCTAAACGAAATTTCGACGCCATCAACGCTAGCGATCAGCGCCTTCTCCATTCGGCTACGCGGCGCATTCGATTTGTTCACGTTGAACAGTGCCGAGCGCGCGAGCGCGTTTGGCATCCCACGAACGTTCGCCGGCCACAGTGGAATCTGTGTCGGATGGGATTGCGTTTCCACACCCGCGCTGCTAGCGCGGGCTGCGATCGCTTTCACCTGGTCGACGATGGAATTTGCCATGCGAGAAGTATAAGTACGTGAATTTCGCCATCAAGACCCTTGTCTCGTCTCTCCAGCGATGGTTCAACAAAAAAACTACGGGACTATCGTGCCTCCAGCGAGGTATCACGGTGCATTCGTCACTGCAGCGATGTTCCTCGTTCCTCCAGCGTGAAGCCCCTATCGTGCCTGCAACGAGGTCAATCGTGCCTCCAGCGAGGCACCACTCGTATCGCCAGCGATGGCACTATCGTTCTTCCAGCGAGCGAGCCTTACAAAAAACACCTTTGTAATCAATCGCCTACCTCTGTTGTCCACAGAGCCTAATCTTCTTTTAATCTTTTTCTAATCGACCGATCCATCGTTGTAAGCACGATACCTCCGCGCCAACAGAGTCGCGTCGGAGCGGCAAACCATCGCTGGAAGAACGACAATGCTGGAGAAAGTAGTCCTCTCGACCATCGCTGGAGAGACGACCCCCGCCCTATCAGCATCGCTGGAAGAACGAGACAATACCGTCAAGCGGCAGCGCTACAAGGTGAGTACACACTCTCACGCAGATGCCCGCCGCATATAGAGCATCGCTGGAAGAACGTCACCCTCCATCGCTCCAGAGACGAGTCCAAACGACTAGGCGACGCTGGCTTCCATCGCTGCATAACCGATAGTCGTTTTTGCTCGGTCACGTGAGCAATGTTCTCCAGCGTCATCCAGGGGACACCCCGATATCGACCCCAACTCCCTTCACGGTCTAACAGTCGCGCTATTCCTTCGGAAAGAGAGCCAAGATCTTTTCGGTGATCTCTGCCGCGACGTCCGGCGCCAAACCCTTCAGCTTCAACTCGATCCGGCCATCTTCCTCGAACGACTTGAACTCCCCCTTCGCTCCACGGAAGGACAGTTGCTCGCGCGTAGACCGCGGCCGCTTAACCGTCCCTTTTGCCGCAGCCTTTCTGCGAGCGGCGACATCGCGGTACCCGATCCCGGTCTTAGCAGCATCGAAGATCAATTCGAGGGTCTCTTCTTCCCCTTTCACTTCCCAGAACTCTCGAATTGCGTTCAGCATTTTGAGAGAGAGAAGTTCCGGATACTCGGCGGCGGCTTGAACGATCTTGCTCGGCAATTGAGCGAGCGACAGAGTCCGACTCACATGGTCTTCCCCGAGATTGAGCGCTTTGGCCAGAGCCACTTGTGTCGGATAAATCTTCCGCGAAAGCAGCTCTTTCCATTTGAGCGCGTCATCGAGCGGGCTTTGATCCTTACGCTCCACGTTGGCAGCGCGTGCTTCTTCATACAGTTCCCGCTCACTCGCTGGTTTCGGACGAATCTCCACCCGCAACGTCGGGAGCCCGGCCGTTCGAGCCCCGCGAAGGCGCCTCTCTCCGTCAATGAGCACGATGTCCCCCACTTCATCGACATACGCACTCGCCGACTGGCCTTGCCCCCGCGCCGCTAGCGACTCCGCCATCTCTGATACAGCAGAAGCTGTATAGATGGCTCTCGGATTGACAGAATTTGATTTAATTTTGCCAATCGGAACTTCATACGTTTGCCCGATCTCATATCTGGTAGGCTCTTGGCTCGAGCCAACTTCGCCTCCCCGAAGCTGCGAGATAGTTGCCACCGGCGGCGCCATGCGGGGATCGCCCACAATGGGAGCCAACGAAGCGGCATCCTCCACCGCCGCGACTCGCTCGACCGCTACTGATTTTTTCTTAAAAGTAGCCATTACTTGACCTCCGTACCGTTGATCCGTTCGATGATTTCCCGATAGACCGCCTCCATCTCGTCGATCGCCTTCTTCGATCGATCACGGCCCTTCAGCTCATGAACGGCCCGGCCAGTCTTGCCCGTCGCACGCCAAGCTTCTCTCTGCGGAATCTGTGATTCGAAAAGTCGAATGTCTTCGCTTTTCAAATATGCCCGCAATTCCGCAGTCGCCTTCGATCCTTCAACCGGCGACACCCGAGTGAGCACAACGTACGCGGGGATCTCACCGCTTTCATGCCGCGGCCCCATTTCTTTAAGGGTCGCGAAGACATTCAAGGTCGACTCCACTTCTTGTTGATCTGGCCCACAAGGGACCAGCACGAGATCGGATAACAGTGCACATTCAAGCATCGTCCGATAGTTCTGCGCGCCGATGTCCACCACGACGAGGGTGTACTTGTTGGCGAGGTTTGCGAGTTCCCGGGCCGGATTAGCCGGGAGAGCGAGCACTGGAATGGCTGGTGTAACGCCCTCCTCATTTCGGATTCGCGACCAACTCATCGCAGAGCCCTGTTTATCAGTATCCAGAAGAACGACATCCACGTCTTCCGCGGCAGCCAGGGCTGCTATGTGCGTTGCTAACCGCGTTTTAGCAACACCTCCTTTTTCCGCCCCAATCGTGATGACCATTTCACCTCCACTGGAAAGTGTTTGTTTCAACGCTCGGAGTTTTATTCCTCAGTCAAAATAAGTCAATCAAATAACTATATTTTTTTGTGATCTTTACAAAATGTGGTCAAGTAACAACGATTCGGAGCGAAAATGCTACCGACTTGGCCCGAGCCAAGATCGGAGATCCCATGTTGGATGATTCGCCATGAACCACACTTTTAAATAGTTTTGGCTCGAGCCAAGATTCGCGGAAGCAACTCACTGAGATTGGGGTGGCTACGATTCCCGCCGATCCAGAACAGTTCATTCACCCTCTGGACGGCTCGATCTTGGCTCGAGCCAAGATCGGCCTGGCCTAGTCAGGCGCCCCATGCAACAGGCATATAGATTGCCCGCATACCTGCAAAGCGAGGAGGGCATATGGGGCGGTGGACAAGTGAGCTCGGCATCCGTGCCCGGACGCCAGTAGCCAAAAATGAACGCATGCCGGAATTCATCGAGCCGTCGCTGGCCGTGCTTGCTGCAGAACCTCCAACGTCGGGAGAGTGGGGATATGAGATCAAATTCGACGGCTACCGGATGCTCGCGCGTATCGACGCTGGTGACGTTCGAATCTTCACTAGGAACGGCCACGACTGGACCGCCCGACTACCGCACCTGAGGTCCGTCCTTGAACGATTGCCGGTCGACCGTGCGTGGCTTGACGCGGAGGCCGTCTGGTTCGATACAGAAGGGCGGCCAAACTTCAACGGCCTGCAGAATGCGTTTGATAGACGTCGAACTGCAGGGATTTCGCTTGTCGTCTTCGACCTGATGTGGCTTAACAACAATGATCTCCGGCCGTGGAGGTGGCGTGAACGCCGAGCCACGCTAACGAAGCTCGTTGCCGATATTCTCGGCAACGAGGTGCGCTTCTCTGAGGCGGTCGATGCCGACCCCGACGCCATGCTGGCCTCGGCGTGTGCCCTTGGTCTAGAGGGAATCATGGGCAAGCGGGTGGACGCGCCGTATCGCTCGGGAAGAACGGACCGCTGGATCAAACTCAAATGCAGTAAACGCCAGGAGTTCGTCATTGGGGGATTTTCGCGCCGTAAGGGCGCCGCCGGGGGCGTGCGAGCGGTTCTGCTCGGCGTGTACGAGGAGGGCGGACAACTGCGGTACGTCGGGCACGTCGCGCCGCGCTTCGCGCCCCGCCAGGCACGGGAATTCGAAGACCGCCTTGCATCCTTAGGCCGCAAGCGCTCGCCGTTCGTCCGCGCGCCGGAACCCGAAGCCGATCGCGAGTTCCACTGGCTGAAGCCGGAACTCGTTGCCGAAGTAGCGTTTCTCGAGTGGACGCCGACCGGACAGTTGCGTCATCCGTCGTTTCGTGGGCGGCGCGCCGACAAGCCTGCACGGAGCGTGACTCGCGAAGACCCGCGCGCGCCGAAACGCCCCCACAGCAGCAAGAGATTGCCCTCCAAGCAGTAAGACCGATCAATCGGTGCGCTGAGCGCGTTGCGAACTCGCGTCGGTTTGTATATGCTGTGGCATATGCCATTCTGTTTGAATTGGAGCTACCCCGATGCCAAACCATGACACCCGCCACGCGCGCCTGTTCCGCAACGGGCGGAGCCAGGCCGTGCGGATCCCGCGCGAATTCGAACTGCCGGTGTCGGAGGTCACCATCCACCGGGAAGGTCGCCGCTTGATCATTGAGCCCGTAGAGGCCGCGCCCTTGCGCGAGCTGTTCGCCCAATGGACCCCGCTGGACGAGATCTTCCCGGACATCGAGGACCTTCCGCCTGAACCGGTCGATATCGAATGACGCTGTACCTGCTCGATACCAACATTTTGTCGAACGTGATCCGCGACCCGCGCGGCGCATGCGCCACCCGGATTGGAGAAACGCCGCCCGAACAAGTGTGCACCTCGATCATCGTGGCCGCGGAATTGCGGTTCGGCGTCTGGAAGCGTGGCTCGTCAACGCTCGCGCAGCGCGTCGAGCAGCTGCTCGCAAGCCTGACCGTGTTGCCGCTGCAACCGGACGCGGACCGCTGCTACGGGCGGTTGCGGGCCGAGCTCGAGAAGCAAGGCCAGTTGATCGACGCCAACGACATGCTGATCGCCGCGCATGCGCTGGCCGTCGACGCCGTGCTGGTCACGGACAACACGGCTGAATTCACCCGTATCGCGGGGCTGCCGGTCGAAAACTGGCTGCGGCCGGCGACGTAACGCGGCGTGGCGGCCGCCGGCGGTACGATGGGCGCCACCGACGCACGACAGCGCGCCTGAGAACAGAATAGGAGCGGGGATGAACGGATTCGGCGGTGCGGCGGTTTTTGCCTTTTCATTGACTGTCGGGTGCCTCGCGCTCGGCTGGAGCGTACCGGCGGGAGTAACGTTCGCCGCGTGCATTGTGTGCACGGTCTACGCGTCCCGGGGCGAGCACTGAGCGCCGGCCGACCGCCGGGCGAACCAGGTATGCCGATCGCCGTTCTGCGATACGTGGGCGTGGCGAAGGAGATGGCGAAGTGACAACGCCGATGACGGCTGTCCAGCAGATGTTCCTCGAGTGGTGCATCGGCTACATGAAATTCCGGATCGCGGATGCGATGTCGGTCGGCCTGATGTCCCTCGAGGCCGAGCGCTACGACGCGCTGTGGACCATGCTGCAGAAGGGGCGGTACGGCTTCCCCTGCGACGACATGATCGAGACCGGCCGGCGCCTGTTTCCGGACGCGCCGAACGCACCGGAGGGTTCCGGGCTCGACGCGGCCTACGAGCGCGTGTGTACGGCCCTGGACGACTGGTTGCCGAGCTTTGTCATCCCGCCCGGCCAGGTGTCGTTCCTGCCGGATCCCGAACTGCCGGACGGTGAGCCCGCTGCGTGAGTGGCCGGCACGATGGAATCCACCGGGTGAATGCAGAGGATCTCGGCAATGAACGTGACAGCATGGCAGTTCGAGGAAAGCGGGTGGGGCAGGGGCGTAGCGGCCGGAGGGGCGCTGATCGCGCTGGCGGCCGTTGACCGCGGGCTGTCGGCGCTGTGGCCGGCCAGCTACGGGCTGGTTCACCCGCTGGCGGCGATCGCCGCGGCGAACCTGCCGTTCATGGCCGCGTACCTGATCCTGCGGTCCTGAACGACGCCGAACCCGGCTGCGGCCGGGTTTTTATGGCGTGCCGTCAATGCCGATAACTCCCCTTATCGGCATTGCGTTTAATGCACGAATACCCGAAAGGGCGGTTTATCAAAGTGGCTTGACACGTCTTTAAGACGTGCTATGCTGGTTTATACGTCTTTAAGACGGGTTCTGTTCAGGAGGCATCATGTCCGTGCTGTACGTGTATCGCTGCCGAGCCTGCGGCCAACGCGGCGAGGTCCATCACCCGGACGACAGCTACGACGGCGCGGCCGCCACCTGCGCGAAGTGCTACGAGCCGGTCACGCTGGAGTGGGACGGCGGTGTGACGCTCGAAGTCGCGCCGTACGACGGCGGGCCGACGCCCGACGAGATCAGGGCGATGCGGCAGCGCGGCCGGCGCACCCAGGCGCAGGCGGCCGCGCTGCTCGGCGTGAAGGAGCGCCAGGTCCAGCGCTGGGAGGCCGGCCAGGCGCCGATGCCGATCGCCGCGTGGTTGCTGCTGCGCCGGTCGTGGGGCTATCGCTATCCGAGCGATTTTGAGCGCCACGAGGACTTCGAGCGGGACTGGAATCCTGACCGCGACGTCAAGCGCAGGACGATCGAGCGCGGCGACGTGGTTGAGCTACAGCCGGTCGACGGCCCGCTACTGCGCGCGACGGTGTGCCTGGATCGGGTGCACGACGGCTTGGTCGACGAGGACAGCTACGGCGCGATCGTCACCGAGTTCGTCGGTGCTGCCGGCGCCGGGGAGGAATACCGCGGCTTCTTCATCGGCGAGCGCGTGACCTTCGCGCGGTCGAACGTGATCCACCTCGAGCAGCGCGCGCCGAGGCGCTGAAACGATCAGGAGATCCCGTCATGTCAAAACTGACCTACGAACGAATCACCGCGCGTGCCGAGCAGGAGATGGTCGAGTACCTTGCGATCGCCGAAGCACATCGTGTGGCGAATGACCGGAGCCGCGCGGCGAGCGCATGGCGCGCGGCGCTTGGCGTGTTGTCGATGTGGAAGGTGCTCGCCAGAGACTTCCACGGGGCAGATGAGGCGGCCTATTTGGCCGATTGCAAGCGACTCGCCGTGCTGATCTGCCTGGACATCGCATCGCTCAACATCCCGCCGCGGCAGATGCAGTCCGAAGTGCCAGGGATGCGCTCGTCCGGCTGATGGCCTGACTCGTATTCAAACCCATGTCTAATAGGAACCCTGCGATGCGCAAGGAATACGAACTGCAGACCGACGTGCTCGCGACGATCGTCGCGGCGACCCCGGTCACGTCGAAGCACGCCGCGCTGCTGACGACGTTTGCGACCCGCACCGACTATCGCGGCGCGCGCTACGCGGTCACACGCGACGAGTTCTCTGAACGGCCCGCCCGCGTGATCGATGCCGACGGCCGCGAGATCGCAGCCGACTATCACGCGTGGATCGACGGCCAGCTCGACGTGCACGGCGGCTCGGTGGAGGACGTGTTGCTCGCGCACCGGGATTCCGGCTATCTACTGGTCGACGTCCAGCCGCTGTTGCACTACTTCGTATTCGACCGCGGCGGTGACCAGGACAATTTCGTGCAGCTCGAAATCTGGGAAGAACAGGAATTCGTCGAGCGCGAGGTGTTTCCGCGCAGCACGCCGTGGCGCTCGCCGGATGTGCATGAATTGCGCTCCGGCTGGCACGACATGCCGGTCGAACGGTTCGAGCGGCGCACGCTCGGCTCGCCGCGCTATCGGCTCGAGGCGGTGATCGACATGAAGCACTTTGCGGCGCTCGCCGAGACGACTTATAACGAGCGCCGGCAGCGCGACGGCGATCGGCAGTTGGTCGAGCGGAACCTCGACACGGGCGAATCGCGGGTGGTCAGTGTGCGCGAGCTCACGCCGGGCTACGACAACCAACAATGGCGCGGCCGCCGCTTCTTCGACGACTGGGCTGCGTCAAGCGCCGGCCAGGCGGGCGAGCGCATTTGTCAGCGGTGGGTTTTCATCACCCAGGACAACACCGATCCACGTATCGGCCGGGAGATGGACTTCATACCGCGCTGGACTCACACGCGCAAGATCGCGGCGCTGAAGAACACCGCGAAGCTGGACGTGTACAGCCTGTACGGGAAGCTGATGCAGTTCGACGAGCGCATCGGCCATCGCTTCGCCTGGTATTTCTACGGTCTGCACGGCAACCTGATCCTGAGCGGGCAGATGGAGCGCGTGCTCGAGGCGGCCGAGGCGGGGCTGATCGTGCTGCCCGAACATGATTACCAGGTGCTGCGTCGCTGGGGCGACGATCAGTACGGGTTTTGACGGAGCCTTGATGAAAACAACCGCCCGCTACACCAAAGGCCGCGGCGACGCGTCGGTCCACGCCAGGGCACGCGTGTTCGCGTGGGAGGACCATCAAGTGATCGAACTCGATGTCGTGGGCCAGCTCGACAGCGAACACCACTTCCGGATCCTCGCCACGGCGGACGAGTCGGAAGCGCTCGCGCAGCAGCTGCTCGATGCGGCCGCGAAGATCCGACTTGCGCGTCAAGAAACGGAATAGGAAAACGCGATGACGATCACGCTCGACGCTGCTAAGGCGATCTACCGTCAAGCAATCGACTCGCGGGCCGGCGACGGCGAAGGCGCGGCCTGGTGGGATGAGGTAGCCGACGAAATTCGCGACGTCGTCGCAGCACGAACGATCAGCATCGCGGCGGACCTGATTGCGTGGTGGCATCACGACTGGACGTGCATCAACGATACGCCGCGCCGGGCGGCCACGCGTATTCGAGACGCGGCGCGAGCGATGCGCCTGCGAGCATAGGAAAACGCCATGGCCGGAACCCGGAAGAAAGTTCTCGATCTGGGCGTACTGCCTCCCCTAGATCCACGTCACTATGATGAGGACAGGGAGATGATCGGTCACGAGGTGGTTCCGATGGACCAACCATCGGAAGGGGTCTTCTGGTGTCGCGTCTGTGGCGGTCACCCGACTGATCCTATTCACCAACCGGGATACGAATCGTAACGGAAAACGCGATGACGACGCTGACACGCCAACACTACAAACGCCTGCGGTTCTATTGGCAAGGCCTGGCGAATGGTGGTGCCGGGATGACGGACGGCATCGACCTGGACCTGGCCGCACTCGGGTTGGTTGAGCGCTTCGAGCGCTTCGGCTACGGCGTTCGCTTTCGCATCACGAAAGCGGGCGAGCAAGAGCTTGCCGCCGAGAAGGCGCGCGAGGTCGAGCGGCGTCAGCCGCATCACACTCTTGCTGGCCGCTTGGCGCAGTGGCGTCAGAGTCAAGGTCGCGTGACGTGGCAGAACATCGAATTGCTGGTCGACCTTGAAAGCGGTGGCCGGCAAGCGATTCGTCCCGACGTGTTTTCAGTCGCTGCGAACTACGACGAAAAGCGCATCAATCCGTGTGTCGATGAAGTGAAGGTGAGTCGCGCGGATTTTCTCGCGGACGTGGCTCGCCCCGAGAAGCGGGCCGGCTACGGGAAAATCGCGGAGGTGCTGTACTACGCAGCGCCGGCCGGCATGATCGAGGCGTCGGAGGTGCCGGAAGGATGTGGCTTGCTCGTCGAAGTGGCGCCGTGTCAGTTCGAGATCTTGAAGCGTCCGAAGAAGCGGCCGGTGTCGCTGACCACGCACCATTTCATGAATCTCATTTTGAAGCCCGGCGCGTTCGCACCGGCCTGGTAGAAAAACAGCAATGACGAGAGATCCATCGGAGCGGTTCCGGTGGATCTCGATTCCTCCAACTTCAACACCTGATAGACCAACGTGCACGACTACACCGTCTCGTATCCTGAACTGACCGCATCGGCCGAAAGGCATATCCGCGACTATATGACCTTCGCCGCGGCCGCCGGCGACGATGCCGAACGCAGGGCACTGCATGCATCAGCCGTCAGCCTGTTCGCGTACTGGCTCGGCTTCGTGAACGCCGCCCGAAAGACCGTCGATGACGCGGGACGGCAAGCGCTGCAGCGCGACGAGCATCGGCTGCTGGATCTGGTCAGCGCCGCGGCCGCACCGTCCGGGCGCACCACATCGGACGACCGCGCATCATGACCGCTGCCTTCGACCGTAACGCCGCGCTGACCGCCGTGAAGCTGACGCTTTCCGACGCCATCGCGCACGACTATGCGAACGCTCTGTCGATCGACCGTTACGCGGGTGCCGGCGCGCTGGCGCATTGGCCTCCCAATCCGCATCGCTGCCACGAGCAGGTCACGCGCTGGCTGCAATCGCATCCCGGCGATACGCCGGTACGCGGCTGGCTTGTGAACGGTGGCGACGGCGCGCAACAACGCTTCGTCTCGCACTCGTTGGTCCGCAGCGCATCGGGCGCGTTGCTGGATGTCGCGTTTGCTCGGCCGGCCCATGTACAGCGCTTCATTGAACACCCGGCGGCGGCAGGCGATTTCCTCGCGCTTGTCCTCGGCGAACCGCCGGTGTCCGAACTCTGGGTGCCGATTCCCTGCAGGAGTTAATACCATGGCCCGCTCTTACCGGAAAAAACCGCCTGTCCGGCCGGCGCCCCAATACGTCAATGGCGTGGTGTTCACGCTCGCCATGCGGACGGGCGATGTCCAGGTGATCGGCATACCGTTCGAGCACCGCGGTCGGACATGGGCCGTTCATGCGATCGTCGGGCGCGATGATGTCCCTTGCTATGCGGCTTCCGACGTGCTGACAGGCATGCACGTGCCGAACAGTGAGGCGTCGAGCATCGACGCGTCGCGTGCGGCGGCGATTGCCACGCTCGACAACGTGACGGACGAGAGCTGGGCCGACACATTCGGGCCAGCTCAAACCGCGACGGCCGAATGACAACCTGCACGGCGCTCTGCGAGTTTCCCGATGCGCTGCCCGAACGGTGCCGCAGCGCCGCTCGAGCTGCAGACGAAAATCGAACTGGAGGACAACATGCTCCGCAATTGGATGGCACGTTTAGCGTGTCTGGTGGGTGCGCATCGCTGGGTGCAGCATACCCATTACCGCTACATACTGAACGACAGCGGTCTCCACGCGTATCAATGCGAGCGGTGCGACAAGGTCCGCTCGTCGAATTTTCCGAGCCGATGAGAAAAGCCACGTCCCGTAACCGCCGGCCGCTGACCAGGGCGCAACTGCTGCCGATCCCGACCGGCGAACTGCGTCGGATCCAGCTGAAGCACCACGTGGCGCTCGCGGCACTACGCGACGCGAACGACGACGTCGCGCAGCTGGCCACGCTATTGAATGCGATCTACCTCGCGTACTTTCTCGACTCGACCGAGGCGGCACTCTATCGACGGGCCGAGGCGGCCCTCCAGGACTGCGCCGATCGCGCCGAGCGGGGCGAGTCGGGCGCGCTGACCGACCTCGAGCGCGCGGCGGTCGAGCACGTGCTCGCACGGTTGGACGCGCAGCTGGCGGCGGTACCGATGCATCGCTATATCGCCGCGTTCGAACGGCTTCAGCGCGTCACCACGGCCGATACGGTCGTATCGCCCATTCCTGCAGGCTGAGCCATGGCAAATCGTCCCCAGCAGCTCGCCCAGATGCCGTTGCGCAGCTACAGCCGCACCGAATTCACGGCGCTGCGCGCGCGCGTGAAAGGCTTGCCGATCGAGACAATCGAGCGACTGTACTTCGACCGTGATGCCGTCGAGCCGGTCGACGTCGCTCAGCTGCTGCGCACGATGCGCGACGACTTGGTCGCGGCCGCGCTACGCGACGGCTCGCCAGTATTGCAAGCCCACCTGCAGGCGGCGATCGCGAAATACGGCGAGCCCCGCCTGACGCCCGTGTCGCTGCAACTGATCGAGCAGGTCGCCGCGCAGTGGGCGGTCGCCGCGCCGCGGGCCGAGCACCCGGTCGGTCGCTGGTTTCGGCCGCTCGTTGCCGCACGCCTGGAGGGAGAGGGCATCCACACGCTCGGCGAGCTCGTCGCGTTCGTGAACCGCCGCGGTGGGCAGTGGTGGCGATCGGTGCCGCGCATCGGCGTCGGCCGCGCCCGCGTGCTGGTCGCCCGGTTGCGGCGTCACGCGGCGTCGATCGGCGCGCCCGTTGAGGTCGACGTCGACGCCGGCGACGCGCTCGCGCCGACGTCGGCGGGCGTCACCGCCGGCGCCGGGCAGCTGGCCCCGCTCGAGCGCCCGGCGCTGCCCGTCGAGCTGTCCGGCGCGCACGGGGCGAACCGCGCGCCCGTGTTCGCGTATCTCGGCGCGGCGCACGATCTCGATGCGGTGCGGGCCTATCTGCATCGCTACGACGACCGGCCCGCGACGCAGCGGGTCTACAGGAAGGAGCTCGAGCGCCTCGTGCTGTGGTGCGTGGCGGAACGCGGCGTCGCGCTGTCGTCGATGCGGGTTGAGGATTGCGAGGCCTACAAGGCGTTTCTCGCCGCGCCGGGCGAACGCTTCACGGGGCCGCCAGTCGCGCGCACGAGCAGCCAGTGGCGGCCGTTCGCGCCGGGTGGCCTGTCACCGGAAAGCCAGCGCTACGCGGTGCGCGCGATTCGCGCGGCATTCACGTGGCTCGTCGCGGTGCGGTATCTGGCCGGCAACCCTTGGGCGGCCGTCTCCGATCCCAGCGTCGTCAGGCGGGTGCGCAAGCTGCAGGTCGAGCGAGCACTACCGCTTGACCTCTGGACGCGCGTACGCGAGACGCTGGCCGAACGCAGCGAGCTGCAGGGGCCGAGCGGGCCGCGCTGGCGGACAGCACGTGCGCTGTTGCTGCTGATGGGGGATGGTGGCCTGCGGATCGCTGAGGCGGCCGCGGCGAGGCGTGCGGCGCTTGTCTGGATGCCGGCGGACGACGACACGCCGGCCAGCTGGTTGCTCGAGGTGATCGGCAAGGGCAACAAGCAACGCTTCGTGCCGATCAGCGACGAGTGCGTCGACGCGCTGCGCGCGCACTGGCGCGATCGCGGCCAGGATCTCGACGCGGCGGCCGCAGCGAAGCCGCCCGGGTTGCCGCTGGTGGCGCCGTTGGTCATCCCGCCGACGCCGCGAGCCCGCGAGAAATTCGGCGAGCCCGTCGACACTGACGAAGCAGTAGCCGGCGCCGCAGCGCGGGGCGGCTATTCGGTGCGCGGCGCGCGCGGACTCACGCAATGGGCGATCGCGCAGCTGCTCGCGGTGATGTCGGATCTCACTGAGTCTGAACGGCGCAAGCTGGCCAGCACGTCGCCCCATGCATTCCGGCACACGGTCGGCACGCAGATGTTGGCCGCCGGCGTCGCGCTCGAGGTCGTGCAGCGCACGCTCGGCCACGCGTCGCTCGGCACCACGTCGATCTACGTGTCGCCGGAAGAGGCGCGGATGCGCCGCGAGGCGGCGAAGTACCATGCCCGGCTAACACGCGACGGCTGAGTGCGTCTCCCGATCTTATGAAAAGAACGCGAGCAGTCGTTGCAGCAACGGTATGCGTGCCGTCCACCAGTCCGTCCGGGAAGGCGGCATGGCAATGAAGCGCAACGGAGACGACTTCGACTGGTCGTAGTAGAAAATGTTGTCGTCGCTGTACCGCAGTTCCGTGGGTGCTGCATCGTTGAGCGTGCGCACCGCAAAATAACGCTCCGCCAGCACGTCTCCTGCCGGACCCATCACCCGGAGTCGAATTTCGTCACCATCGGCAAAAGAGCGGGGCACCCGACATAGCTCGATCTTGTACTTCTTGCCACCGAACTCTTTCGTTCCCCCGTTAAGATCCTGCGTATAGCTCTCGCAATCTTCGTATGGCTTCCGTAACGCAAGAGCCGGAATCGCCAGTACCAAGACAAGCGCGATCGCGATTACATGTTTTCTGGTGACCTGCATATTTCGCCGAGGCTGATTTTTGTGGGATTGGACGGCGGAGCCGTTTGATGGCTGTACGGGCGGCTACTCTCAGCGAAGCCAAATCGGAATTCTTGCGGCAACCCAGTCGATCAAGGTGGGCGGCAGCGAGATCGAACGCATGCTGTCGTACTGATCGGACGCGTCGAAGTAAATCAATTTGCCATCGCGGATCTTGATCGAGTCTTCACCCGGCCGGCCGTCCCAAAAAACGAAAAATAAGCGCGTGGCGAGCGTCGAGCCATTCGCATCGGTGATGACGAGTTTGACCTGCTCGTTCTGATCTGCAAAAAATCCATGACTGCGCGCACCACTTCCGCAGATGTTGACGATGTAGGTCGTGCCGTCGACCTGTTTGATTCCACCATTCATCTTGGCGTTGTAGTTGAAGCGCTGACAATCGGTGTCGTCTGTCGTGACCCCGCCTAAACTGATGAGCGCGAGGCAGGCCAATAAGCCAAGTGTCACGATCGCCAGTCCCGCGCGCTTCGCTCGGCCGAAATGGGCGATATTTCGAAGAAGCCAGTAGAAGTAGGCTGCAAAGATGACCGCGGTGACGATGAAGATCGCGGTCTTGCCGTTCTTGAGCGCGAAAATCGCGATCGCGTTCGTGGCGCCAGGCGGCAGGAACGGCCACACGATGGCGGCAACCAAGGCCACGGCCCCGACTACCAAGATCGCTCTGAGGATGAGGCGGATCATCTTCATTGTTCCGCCGGGATGGGTCTGCATACGGTATCAAGTTTCAAAACAATCGGGTTGTCCAGTTTCACGAGTTTGGGTCTACTGTAAACCATAAAGTCACCGCCACGATTGTGTGCCGCTCTCCACTCGCGATATGTCTTGTTGTGCACTGGCCAGTACACATCCTTCGCCATAAATTTCCGAAAGAGACTTGTCCGTTTGTCGATCGGTTTGTTGACCTCTTCGCCTTCAGGAAGATAGTGCCACTTTTCGATGGTTGAATTTCCGACATTCAAGTTGCTGCTCTTGAAGAAATCGTTGGCTGCAGCGACGTACGACAGCACCATTCCGTTCTTGTTCCAGTGGCCAAGATACTGGCTCTTGGAAGGCGAATCATCGTTAAATGAATAGCTATCCTTGATGTAGACATAGATGTGGGTAATCTGTGCAACCGGTTCGAGACAGAATATTTTGTTCTTGCCTTCGTACTTGTAGTAACGCTCGCCGGTAACGGTCGCCTTCCCAACAGCAGCGTAGAAGTTGAAGTTTGCCAGTGCGCCGGTTAGATCGGTCAACGCCGTACCGTCGAGTGTGTCGACGGATGATACTGACTGGTACTGAAATCTCCAGGCGACATGAAACTGAAGCAGATCCGTCAGAAACGGCGTAGTGTCGATCACGATACCTGCCGCGTTCATTTGTCCGGCCGCGAAACTCTTCTCGATCACGGGCGTCAGCGTATTCCTCGCCGATGTAGCAGCATTCGGAGTGTAAATCGCTTGTCGGACGAGTTGATTGAAACGCTCAAGTGCTCCGCGAAACCGCAACGCCCATTCCAGAGAGACTGTCCTGTCGTCGATCGGCTGCACCGAGTTGAGCTGGTCGTTATAGGCGTGCTTAGGGCTTGCAAACCACTCTCGCGCAAGCTTGGCCGAGATCGGCCAGCCCATCTTGTCCATCGCTTTGGGAATGTCCTGCAGATCGAACTCAGGCAGCTTGTTCGCTTGCTCGGCGTCTTGGGGCTTATCACTCGGTTGTGGCTTGGCGGGCGGCTTGGCCGGTGCTGGAGCAGGCGGCTTCTGTGGCGCGAGAGGAGCGGCTGCCTTCGATGGTGGCGGTGACGGCGGCTCGTTCGGCGCAAGTCTATCGAACGAGATTTTTTGCTGCGTGTCGATGGGAACGCATCCGACCACGCCAGAGTAACATTTCCACCGTTTGCTGGAATATAGAACTCCGGACTCCAGTTGGTAATACGGGACTTTCTTGACGTCTGGCATAGGGCCTTGAATAACGACTTTTCAAACGAACGGGTATCAGATTAATCGATTCATCGGAAAATCGATCAGAGACAATGAAAACAACTGTTAGATCAGGTCGCGATTGCGCAAGATGAAAAGGTAGGGGCAATCCGCCGGCGGCACGATCGACACGGAAGGCTTGCTCGCCAGGCGAGCCAACATTGCGCTTTCGAGTTCGGCCGCCTGGTTGTCCAACCACCCTGGCTGCCACGTTCGGGCCCACGCGAGCCAAGCCGCTGGCGAAAGGCTGGCGGCCGCGGTCGGCTTCGATGGCACGTAAACCGCGTCTCGCCACGAGAGGCCCGACCGGAACCGCACGCCAGTGACTCGAAGATGCTTGCGTGTACAAACGACGATGAACGCGCGGTGCGGCCGCTCGTCATACAGCACATCCGGCTCATGCACACCTCTCGCCGGCGCAGCGGAAACCGGTCCAGTCCATTCGAATTCCAGGGTAGCGCCGGTTCGCTCGGCCTAGTCGCGGTTGTAGAGGCCACCATCAATGTAGGCGTTCATGCCTGCGTCACCGAGGATCGGTCCGCCGATAAACGACCCGGATTCGACGATGGCGCGCGCAATGTACGGCGCTGTTTCGTGCGTCAATTTGATCGGCATAGCTCGACACTGTGTTAGAAAAGTGGCCGGCCATGCCGGCTTGGTTGTACGTCACCGGATCCCCGCTGCCTTACGCTCGAGCGGCGAGAATTTGCGTAGCGACGCGTAGGGATCGACGAGCCGTCGCGGCGCACGAAGCAGCTTGACGCCTGGTGTTAGCAAGCCGCCGAAACCCAAGCCGGCGACGACTCCGGCCGCGATGCGCAGATTCGACCAGTCTGCCGGCATGATGCAGATCAACATGATCGCGATGATGCTGACGCCGAACATTACCTTCAGAAAGAACCATGGTGCGGAGAGCGCGTCGATGTCGAGGATCGAGCACGGAATCTCTTCCGATTCGTATTCCTCTTTCTCGCGGACCAACTCCAAGTCGAGCGGTGCCGGCCGACTGGAGACCGGATTGACCAGGCGTTCGGTAAGCGCTGCAGTGACTACGTCGACCGCAGGGAACTCGTGCGGCCACCGATGATGTTCCGCCACACCGTAGGCCCGCAGGATCGGCAGCGCCCAGGCAGGATGGTTGATCGGTGCTAGCAGTTGGCCGTCTAGCACGGCCCAATACATGGTCTGATGCGCGTGCTTCGCCGCGTAGGTCGCGAGGCGATCGGCGGCCGGGTAATCGTACGGCGCAACGTGCGCCGGGATCCATTGCGCACCCATATCGCGGAAGAATCCCACGCGATTCTTGCCCTCGTGCGCCAGAAATAGACCGAGCGGTTTGATCCAGATGAACTCGGCTCGATCGTAGCCTTCTGCCGTCGCGCGAGCCGGGTCTTGCAACCTGGCCAGCAGAGCCGGTCGCTCGTTCTCAGGGACAGAGGAGGTAGTCCATCGCCAGCTCGCGCCGATCGTCTGCGAAACAGGCGCAAGCGCGCTAAACGAATCGCCGCACGGTTCGAGATTGCTGAACGGAAAGACGGTTCTGAAAAAAGAAGCTCCGATCCGTGGGCCGTAGGCACCGTCGTGGAACGGTTCAATGAGACGCCGACCGGCCGCACTGCGGCATGCGAGCTCGTCGACTTCGTATTTTGCGTCGACGAGCAGCCTGATCTCGTCGCGCAGCTTCGAGGAAATGTTGTCCACGACGGCTTCGAGTGAGGTGGTAGTTGCGCTCATCGCTTGTTCCATTTTCTAGTCGCTCTCAATCGACTGACTGGTTATCGTGTGTGCGTCGTGCCGGCGTACCTTTGGACGCGAAAAACGTAACCGACGGTATTTGTGATTATGCCGGAATCGTGTTGACGGGACCGAGTTTGCCGACTAGGCTACTCGTTCGTTGTTTAACTGATTCTCTTCCATCTCCATGGCAACTTATCTTGAATTGAAAGCGCAGGCTGATGCGTTGGCACAGCAAGCAGAAGAAGCACGTCTCGCAGAGCTCGACAGTGTCATTGCAGCGATGCGCGAACAGATCGCAGAGTACGGCATCACGCCCGAGCAGCTGTTTGGGCGCCGACGTGCTGCAGCGTCTGGGGAGCGAGCTCCCGTGGCACCCAAGTATCAGGATCCGAAGACAGGAGCCACCTGGAGCGGGCGGGGCAAGGCACCGCAGTGGATTGCAAACGCGAAGAATCGCGATCGCTTTCTGATTCCCGCTGCAGAGTAAAAGAGCGCTTTCGCGGCAAAGCCCGCGAATTCCGCTTCCGCGGGTGTAGCTCAATGGTAGAGCTGAAGCCTTCCAAGCTTACGACGAGGGTTCGATTCCCTTCACCCGCTCCACATTTCCGATTGAAAAAAATGCCCTCAAGCGTCGAGGGCAGGTTTGCAACTTATCCTTCGGTATCCTCGCCGAAAGCTCCGACTAAGCGGAGCACCCAGAACCAGTATTCCCGTGGATCCACGTCGGTGAGGCCGAAATTCGGCCAGTCGCTGCGGGGGTAGGTGGGATGTTGGTGTCGCGGGGCGGCGTAAAGGAGCCGGGGATGGGCGGCGTAATGGCGCCAGCAGAACCGGGGGTAAAACGCGGATTCGAACGGTTTCAAGGTTGCGGTTTTTTGCCGTTTTTGGCAACTGCATTTTGAGGGGGATCTGGCATCGGTTTCGGGGTGCGGTAACTGTCGCCCTCGAGGACGAGCCGGTAGGCGCCGTGGCGTAGTCGGTCGAGTGTGGCGGTGCCGAGGATGCGGTTGTCGGGGAACGCGGCGCCCCATTCACCGAAGTCGAGATTCGACGTCAGGATGGTCGCCGCGTGCTCGTAGCGGGCCGCGACGAGATCGTGGAAGTCCTCGTCCTGCGGGGTACGTAGCGGTTTGAGCGCGAAGTCATCGACGATCAGCAGCGGCACCCGGGCGTACTGCTGGAACTTGCGGTCATAGGCGCCGGTGGCGCGCGCGGCGTTCAATCGCTTGAGCAGCTCGGTCTGCGAGATGAACAGCACATCGCGGCCTTGGCGGGCGGCGCAGTGGCCCAGCGCCTGGGCCAAGTGGCTTTTGCCGGTGCCGGTTGGACCGGCGATCAGGATCGCGACCTTCTCGTCGAGATACCGGCCTGTCGCGAGATCATGAACGTGTGAGCGGTTCAACGTAGGCAGCCGGTCGAAGTCGAACGTCTCGAGCGTCTTGCCCATCGCGAAGCCGGCGCGCAGCAGACGGGTGCCGAGCTTCTTGTGTTCGCGACGGGCAACCTCGTCGTGCAGCAGCATGGCAAGGAACTCGGTATAGGCGAGCTGCCCGTCGATCGCCTGACGGTTGCGCTGCTCAAGCGAGTCGAGGATGCCGGACAGGCGCAGCTGTTTGAGGATGGAATTCAATTCGGGACTCGGGTTCATGGTGTCAGTGGATCAGCAGGGATTGGAGATCACGGCCGAAGCGGCCGCCGTTCTGGTAAGCGCCAGTCGGGGCCGACGCGGGACGCGGCACCGGTTCGCTGTCCAGGCCTTTGTCGAGGATGCCCTTGATGGTGCTGTACTTCGCGCTGCTGAACGCGAGCGCACGCTCGCAGGCTGCTTCCAGCCTCTGATCGCCGACTTTCTGTCGCAGCCGGATGATCCCCTGCGCGCCGCGCAGGTTGACGAGCACCTTGTCGTTGAACAGCGCGAGGATCACGCCGTGGCACGACGGCCCGATCTCCTTCGCGCGCGCCAGACACCACTGCGGATCGTGCTCGAGCCAGGCCTGCGCTTCGGGCGGCTGGTGATCTCGCACCGTGTGGCGACCGCCGGCCCGCTGCCGCGGATGGGTTGCGACGAGTTCATGCCGATGGAACAGCTGGATGACCGTATCGGTCGCCTTCAGCCAGAGCGACTTGCCGACGAGCGTGAACGGTGCAGAGTACAGCGCGTGCTTGTAGACGACGTGGCCGTCGCGATGGACCGCCACCTCCTTCCAGACCGACAGTACCGGCGGCACGTCCGGCAATGCAGCGAGCAACGGGCGCTCGACGCCGAAGCGCGTCAGCGGCCGTTCGTGGACGGTGCCGTGGATACGAGTGCCGGCCTGCTGCATCACCCATTCGCGCAGTTGCCGGTTGGCGTCGGCCAGATCCCGGAACTCGCGCAGCGGCACGAAGGACTTCTTGACGTATTTGACGCCCGATTCGACGACGCCCTTCTTCTGGGGATCGTGCGGCGGACAGGCGTCGATCCGGAATCCATATCCCTCGGCAAGCGCGGCGTACGAGCGTTGCACCGCCGGCTCGTATCGACACGCCCGGATGATCGCGCACTTCGCGTTATCGATGATGACCCGGTCGGGACAGCCGCCGAACCATTCGAAGGCGCGCCGGTGGCTGGCGAGCCACGTCTCGACGGTCTGGTCCAGCACGATCTCGGCATACTGGTGGCGCGACCAGCACAACGTCATCACGAAGATCCACGTCCGGACCGCAATGCCCTCGACCGTCAGCACGGGTCCCGCGCCGAAGTCGACCTGCGCGGCGTCGGCCGGTGCGAAGTCGAGGATCGTTGTGGTGGCCACGCTGCGCTCGGCAGCCAGATGGCGCAGCATGCGCTTCACGGCACAATAGCTGCCGGCGTAGCCATGATTGCGTTGAAGGGCGGCATGGATCGTGGTGCCCTGAACGCCGGCGGCAAGCCATTCGCGGACCTGTTCGCGATATGGCTCAACCGTCGACACACAGGTGTGCGGCAGGTGCGGCGTGCGCCCGAAGACACCCGCGATCGTAGCGTCGTCCGGCAGCGGCTGCACCGGATCCAGCCAACTACGCGCTTCAGCCTCGCGGCGCACGGTCGTCAGCTTCTTGCGCCCCATCAAACCGCCGCGCGCGATGTCGCGGTCAGAATCGCCTTGCCGCATGCGGACAAGGACTTGGCGGTATTCAAACAATTCGAACCTCCTGTTGGCCATGGACGCTCCGTTCAAAAAGAACGGAGCGTACCGACTCGGAAAGTTCGAACCGCGTTCTCGCCCTGATGCTGCTGGCGCCTATGCGCCGCCCCTAACGTGGCGCCATTACGCCGCCCTTGGACTGGCGCCTATGTGCCGCCCCTCAAGTGGCGCCCTTATGCCGACCCCGCATTGGCTCCATAGCGCCGCCCCGTGACAGTTGGCCCAGTGTGTCGCCTGCAGCATGGCGCTGGACCAGCTTCTGGATCTCGCCATCGAGTGTGTCACGCACACGCTTCGCAATATCGAGCAGCCACTTTTCCTGCTTTTCTGACAAGGGTAGGTAGCTGTTCATTCTCGACTGGCAGTTACGAACGAGACTTCGTTCGTCCTGTTGGAGAACTGATAGTCCAACGCCTCAATGCAGATGTTCAGTTCGCGACGCAAAGCCCTTTCGTGTGCTTCGGCTTTAGCTTCCTGCTCTTCGCGTTCCTTACGACATTTCTCCCGGCGCTCAGGGTCGTTCAATTGTTTGAAGTCCAGCATCATATGCCTCCGTGAGAAGACGAGAAAGCCCGGGCATAACGATGCCCGGGCGCAGTGACGACAACATCAATCGATTGCCGCCGAGATCTCGGCCGACTCGGGGCGCTGCGATGCATAGTCCAGCAGCCGATGATAGCGATCCACGAACCGATCGTCGCCGGTGACTTCGGCAATGTGACAGAGCACGAGCAACGTGACGACGATCCCGAACGCGTCGGCACCCGTCTCGCCCTCGTCGCCGTTGAGCGGCCACTGAACTTGGAACCGGCGCACGTGATCGGGGCAAGGTAGCACCCGCCATTGTCGAGCTCGAAGAATTGCCAGAGGCCGCCCGTATAGCTTTCGGACAGACGACTCGCGTAGTTGAAGATCATGCTTTCTGCGTTGAGATACTCGGTGGCGAACCGCCGCGGCGGGCAGTGGTGGCGATCGGTACCGCGCATCGGCGTCGGCCGCGCCCGCGTGCTGGTCGCCTGGTTGCGGCGCCACGCGTCGTCGATCGGCGCAGCCGTCGAGGCCGACGTCGACGCCGGCGACGCGCTCGCGCCGACGTCGGCGGGCGTCACCGCCGGCGCCGGGCAGCTGGCCCCGCTCGAGCGCCCGGCGCTGCCCGTCGAGCTGTCCGGCGCGCACGGGGCGAACCGCGCGCCCGTGTTCGCGTATCTCGGCGCGGCGCACGATCTCGATGCGGTGCGGGCCTATCTGCATCGCTACGACGACCGGCCCGCGACGCAGCGGGTCTACAGGAAGGAGCTCGAGCGCCTCGTGCTGTGGTGCGTGGCGGAACGCGGCGTCGCGCTGTCGTCGATGCGGGTTGAGGATTGCGAGGCCTACAAGGCGTTTCTCGCCGCGCCGGGCGAACGCTTCACGGGGCCGCCAGTCGCGCGCACGAGCAGCCAGTGGCGGCCGTTCGCGCCGGGTGGCCTGTCACCGGAAAGCCAGCGCTACGCGGTGCGCGCGATTCGCGCGGCATTCACGTGGCTCGTCGCGGTGCGGTATCTGGCCGGCAACCCTTGGGCGGCCGTCTCCGATCCCAGCGTCGTCAGGCGGGTGCGCAAGCTGCAGGTCGAGCGAGCACTACCGCTTGACCTCTGGACGCGCGTACGCGAGACGCTGGCCGAACGCAGCGAGCTGCAGGGGCCGAGCGGGCCGCGCTGGCGGACAGCACGTGCGCTGTTGCTGCTGATGGGGGATGGTGGCCTGCGGATCGCTGAGGCGGCCGCGGCGAGGCGTGCGGCGCTTGTCTGGATGCCGGCGGACGACGACACGCCGGCCAGCTGGTTGCTCGAGGTGATCGGCAAGGGCAACAAGCAACGCTTCGTGCCGATCAGCGACGAGTGCGTCGACGCGCTGCGCGCGCACTGGCGCGATCGCGGCCAGGATCTCGACGCGGCGGCCGCAGCGAAGCCGCCCGGGTTGCCGCTGGTGGCGCCGTTGGTCATCCCGCCGACGCCGCGAGCCCGCGAGAAATTCGGCGAGCCCGTCGACACTGACGAAGCAGTAGCCGGCGCCGCAGCGCGGGGCGGCTATTCGGTGCGCGGCGCGCGCGGACTCACGCAATGGGCGATCGCGCAGCTGCTCGCGGTGATGTCGGATCTCACTGAGTCCGAACGGCGCAAGCTGGCCAGTACGTCGATCTACGTGTCGCCGGAAGAGGCACGGATGCGGCGCGAGGCGGCGAAGTACCACGCCCGGCTGACGAGAAAAACCTCTGCTAGAGAGAACGATCAACTGGTGGGTTGGGGGATGCGCCGCCCAAACCCTAGCACAAAATAAAATTGTCGCCGTTTGCGAAGTAAAAAAATTTCACTTCGACGCCCGGGCCGCAATGAATGCAATTTTCATGAGACTTATTCGCCCGTTCGTTCAGATCATCGGTAACGTTTGCGTTTGCGGTGCTGCCGACGACGCGGACAGGTGGCGTTGGTAATAAATAAATCCACGACGAGCGAAACGGCTTGCGACAACTCGCAGTTATCCGAGCCCGTTTGATGACGCACACATGACGTTTACTTCATCTTAATGTCATTATTTGCGGGCCCGTAGCCGGTCCGTGGGCCACATCATGCGCTGGCAAATGACGCGACATGTTGTGCACAACTTAGAGAGTTAAGATTTTCGGTGCTCAGCATTTCCATCGGTATCCTCGGGCATATGTACTGCTCGGTATCGGCGGGCCATTATCACTGATACTAGCGAATCGTGCCCTGCGACTTCCGGTGATGGCCCTACTTCGACGGAGGCGATATGGAAAGCATTGCAAACTTGAAGGGTGAGCGACCGCGAGCGCGCTTGACGAGCCTTAGGAGAATTGTGCGACTCCCGCTACTGGGTCTGATGGTGGGAACATTCTTGGGCCCTACTATGGCGTTCGCGAGCGCGCCCGGTCGTGGAATTACAGCGGAATTTGAAGTCGCGCTAATGGAGCAGGTAATAGATCATCATTATTCTGCACTCAGAATGACCGAGCTCGCCGCAGGCACGGATACTCGGCGGAGTACCGAACTGTCTGCATATGAAGGGACATCGCCGACGCCGTCCTATCCGGCGACAAACGCGAAGGCCTCAATGGTAGAGATTAGGTCTAGTGCGCGGATGGAAAACCGTGGTCAGCGCGAACAGATCATTCAGCTTCAAAAGTTTCTGCGTGTCTGGTACGGAGTCAACTACCAGCCGAAGGTCCGTTCAGAACAACAAGCAGCAATTGCAATACTTGAGCATGCGCAACCAGGCAGAGCATTTGACCACGCGTACCTCGAGATATTCGCCCGGCACCATTATGAGCTTTTTGAACCGCTGAATGCTTGCATGACCGGTGTTGACCGGCGTCATGATGCTCTGATTCGGCTGTGTTCCGAAATGTGGCATGCACAGACATCGGCGGTCGACGAGATGCGTGAACTGCTGGAGCAGGATTTTGGGGTTGTCGATTATCAGCCGTTCAGCGATGCCCGACCGCTTCAGACCGAGCATGCGAGTCCTCGGGGACAACACAGTGGGGGCGACTGATCCGCCGGGTGGATAGACAATTTCCGTCTGAACTGCCCGAAGATGCCGCCGCACGCCGCATTATCGGGAGCGCAACGTGTGCGTGGGATCGAACGAATGAGCATGGCACCGCACATCCGTAATTGCGATCCGGGGTCAGCATTAGTGCGTACCGGAACCGGAGAGAACCACGCGATGTTCCTCGCCGATGGCCACCGTCCAATGGCCATTTATGCCCGACGTTGATACCGGTGATGAAACGATAAAAAGTACGCGATGGCGCGGGAGCAAAGGACAGCAGACGATCAATTTACCGACGGCTTTCGCGCCGACGCGGAAGCCGTCGTCCTTCATTTTGTGGTCCGAGTCTATTGTGCCATCGAGCGGCACTCTTGGGTACATCTTCGACATGCGAGTGCGCATTCCTTGCAATGTTCGTGAGGGTGCTTCTCGCACTCGGCCGCGCAAGCTTCGCAGATATTTGCACAGCTCGAACATAGCGCCTTTGTTTGCCCGCTTCCGCGCGCCATCGCGCCCGACGCGAGTCGGCAGAAGGCCGCGCAATCGAGGTCTAGTTTGATGCAATCCGCGAGTTGCGCAACTTCACTCTCATTGAGGCATGCAGTTGCACAGTGATAGCATGCGGCTGCGCAATCATCGCAGGCGGAGATGCCGGACTGATACTGTTGGTGTGCCATTTGATTCTCCTTGACTGGGCTGCCCGGATCGGGCCGGGCGCATCGCGCAAGCGCCGTACCCAAATCCAAGACGAACGCGTGACCGTGCACGTGTTGACTGCATGTTTAAGGGCGGAAACATAAGTACAATTCCGATGCAAGCGCCGGTACGGGCGGACTATAATGCGCGTTATGAAATTGCTCCGGACCTTCATCCTCTTGCTGCTTTGCGCGATGCTGCCCATTAGCGGGCTGGCAGCGAGTGGCTTGACGGGCGACTGTCCGATGCAGCAAACCATGTCCATGAACACGGACTCGAGCATGTCAGCCGATATGCCCGGCTGCGACTTGATGAAGTCGGCATCCGCCGGCCACGCCAAAATGAAGGGCGTCTTCTGTAAAGTGACCGCCCAGTGCCAGTTCGGCAGCCTTTACCACCCAACGGTGCAGGTCAGTGTCAGTCGGCCGGCTGCGCTCGTCAGCCCGGTCATTTTCCACTACGCCGACTCCCTCCCGAGCCGTGACCCGAACGGGTTGTGGCGACCTCCGCGTCTCGTCTGATCCCACGCTGACAGGTTCACCGCGTATGCGGTGAGGTTCGTCCTTTGCCAGGACGTGGAATCCCTATGGGATTCCGTCGTTGGGGTTAGAACATGCCATTCATTTTCGGCACGCCGCGGGGTCGGCGAGCTTCGATGCGCGCGCATTCTCTTGTTGCCGCGCTACTGCTTGCGGGCGTCGTTCACGCCGAGCAAGCACCTTTCACGCTCGACGCCGCGCTGCAATCGGCGACCGACCATTCCGCATCGATGCAGGCGGCGCAGGCGTCCGTTCGCGCCAGCTCCGAGGCGGCCGTCAAGGCCGGCCAGTTGCCCGACCCGATGCTCTCGGCCGGTGTCGACAACTTGCCGATCAATGGCGCGCAGCGCTTCACGATCGGCCAGGACTTCATGACGATGCGCCGCATTGGCATCCAGCAGGAGTGGGTGTCGGGCAAGAAGCGGCAACTGCGTTCAGCGCTGGCCGATGAAATGGTCGGTCGCGAGCGAGCCGGTTATCTGATGCAACTCGCGACGGTCCGTCAGCAAACCGCGACGGCGTGGCTGAACGCCGTCTACGCCAAGCAGGCGGTCGCGCTTCAACAGGCTTTGCTTGACCACATGACGCACGAACTGGCAGCCACGAAAGCGTCCTACCGTGGAGCGAAGGCGAGCGCTGCCGACGTCGTTCAGGCGCAAGCGATGCTGGCGCAAACCCAGGATCAGGTTCTCAAGGCGCAGCAGACCTACCAGACGGCGCTGATCGGCCTGTCGCGCTGGACTGCCGTACCGGTGTCAGACGTGACGGGGGAGCCGCCGGCGCCCGAATCGTTCGTCTCCGCGCTGCCGCCGGACGAACTGCGCATTGCGCACCCGACACTCGTGGCGGCATCCGACGACGTGGCGGTGGCCGAGGCGGATACCGCGGTGGCCAGCAGCGAGCGCAGCCCGAACTGGACGTGGCAAATCGCCTATCAGCAACGTGGCGGGGCCTATTCGAACATGGTGTCGATCGGGGTCACGATTCCGCTGCCGCTCAATCGGAAGAATCTTCAGGACCGTGATCTCGCGCAGAAGACCGAACTTGCGACGAAGGCGCGGCTGACCTACGAGGACACGCTGCGCCAGGTGCAGGCGGACATCCGCACGCAGTCCGCGACGCTGGCAAGCGGGCGCGAGCGCATCGCCAACCTGAGCCAGTCGCTGCTGCCGGCCGCCGATCAGCGCGTGCAGCTTGCCAACGCGGCTTATCGCGCCGGAAGCGGCTCGCTCGCGGATACGTTCGCGGCCCGACGCGCCCAACTGGAAGCGCAACTGCAAGTGCTCGACCTCAAGCGCGAGGTATCGCAAACCTGGGCACAACTCGAATATCAGGTCGTGCCATCGACGATGGCCGCCGCACAGTGAAGGAGAACAACATGACGAAGACCACGCTCGTGCGCGCAGTGTTGATGCTGTTTGCCGGGGCGGCCCTGCTCGGCGCCGGCTACTTTGCGGGTACTCGACACGCAGGCGACGGCTTTCCGACCAGCGCTGCCGCGCCATCGATGTCCGCGGCGGGCGACAAGATCGACCCGAAAACCGGCCGAAAAGTACTGTACTGGCACGATCCGATGGTGCCGAACCAGCACTTCGACAAGCCGGGCAAATCGCCCTTCATGAACATGCAGCTCGAACCCGTCTTCGCGGACGAAGGTGGCGGATCGAGCGGCATCAAGATTGACCCGGGCTTGCAGCAGAATCTCGGCATACGCTACGCGACCGTCCGTCGCCAGGATACGGCCGGTGGCTTCGATGCGGTTGGCACGACGCAGTTTGACGAGTCGAGAGCGGACGTCATTCAGTCGCGTGTCACCGGCTACATCGATCACCTGTATGCCAGCGCGCCGATGCAACGCGTCGCGAAGGGCGCGCCGATCGCGTCGCTATTCGTGCCGGATTGGCTCGCGCCGCAGGAGGAATATCTCGCTCTCAAGCGCGGCGGGATGGATCATAGTCTGCTCGATGCATCACGTGCGCGCATGCGCGCGCTGTCGATTCCCGACGGCATGATCGCGGCGCTCGACCGTACCGGCAAGGCGCAAACGCACCTCACGCTGGCATCGCCGGAAGCGGGTGTCGTCAGCGAACTGAACGTGCGCGACGGTGCGATGGTCGCGCCGGGGCAGACGCTCGCGAAGATTTCGGGCCTCTCGAAGCTCTGGCTGATCGTCGAGATTCCGGAAGCGCTCGCGCTCGATGCGCGTCCGGGCATGACCGTCGACGCGACGTTCTCGGGCGATCCGACGCAGCATTTCACCGGGCGTATCCGCGAGATCCTGCCGGGCATCACCACCAGTAGCCGCACGCTTCAGGCGCGCCTTGAAATCGACAACAGTGCGCTCAAGCTGACGCCCGGCATGCTGATGCGCGTGCGCGTCGGCGGCCAGAAGGCCGTGTCGCGGTTGCTCGTGCCGTCCGAAGCGGTCATCACGACCGGCAAGCGTTCGATCGTCATCGTCAAAAACAGCGACGGCCGTCTGCAGCCCGCGTCGGTGACGGTCGGCAACGACGTCGGCAACGAAACCGAAGTGCTGAGCGGCCTGAACGACGGCGACACCGTCGTCGCGTCCGGTCAGTTCCTGATCGATTCGGAAGCCAGCCTGAAGTCCGTGCTGCCGCGGCTGGAGGGCGGGAAGGGTGCCGGTGCGGCGACAGCGGCGTCCGCGCCGGCAGCCGCTTCACCAACCTACGAGACCACCGGCAGGGTCGAAAAGGTGACTGCGGCCGACATGACGTTCTCGCATCAGCCGGTTCCCGCGCTTGGTTGGGGCGCGATGACGATGACGTTCAACAAGCCGGCGTCGAACGCCTTTCCGGACGTGAAGGTTGGCCAGGCCGTGCACTTCGCCTTCAAGCAGACGGATGACGGCTACCAACTGACGAAGGTTGAGCCGGCCGGAGGCGTCCAATGATCGCGCATCTCATACGGTGGTCCATTCGCAACCGGTTCATGGTGCTGCTCGTGACCATCCTCGTCGCGGCGTGGGGTGTCTACTCGCTCAAGGAGACGCCGCTCGATGCGCTGCCCGACCTGTCGGACACGCAGGTCATCATCAAGGCGTCGTATCCAGGCAAGGCACCGCAGGTGATCGAGGATCAGGTGACCTATCCGTTGACGACCACGCTGCTCGGCGTGCCCGGCGCCAAGACCATCCGCGCGTATTCGTCATTCGGGGATGCGTTCGTCTACGTGCTGTTCGATGACAAGACCGATCAGTATTGGGCGCGCTCGCGCGTGCTGGAATACTTAAATCAGGTGCAAAGCCGCCTTCCGCAGGGTGCGACGGTGTCGCTCGGCCCAGATGCGACCGGTGTCGGTTGGGTGTACGAGTACGCGCTCGTCGACAAGACCGGACAGCACGATCTCGGGCAACTGCGCGCGCTGAACGACTGGTTCCTGAAGTTCGAGCTGAAGGCCGTGCCGGACGTGTCTGAGGTCGCCAGCATCGGCGGGATGGTGCGCCAGTACCAGGTCGTGCTCGATCCGGACAAGCTGCGCGCGTACGGCATCACGCAGTCGATGGTGGCCGACGCGCTCGGCAAGGCCAATCAGGCGTCGGGCGGCTCGGTCGTCGAACTCGCCGAGTCGGAATACATGGTGCGCTCGTCCGGCTATCTGCGCTCGCTCGACGACTTCCGCCACGTCGTGCTGCGCACGAACGAAGCGGGTACCCCGGTACTGCTCGGCGACGTCGCGCGCATCCAGATCGGCCCGGAGATGCGCCGCGGCATCGCCGAATTGAACGGCGAGGGCGAGGTCGCGGGCGGGGTCATCGTGATGCGCTCCGGCAAGAACGCCCTGACGACCATCGACGCGGTCAAAGCGAAGCTCGCCGAGCTGAAGCGCTCGCTGCCGCCCGGCGTCGAAGTCGTCACGACGTACGACCGCTCGCAACTCATCGAACGCGCGGTGGACAACCTGAAGGACAAGCTGATCGAGGAATTCATCGTCGTCGGGTTGGTATGCGCAGTGTTCCTGTTCCACCTGCGCAGCGCATTCGTCGCAATCCTGTCGCTGCCGCTCGGTGTGTTGGCCGCATTCATCGTGATGCGCTACCAAGGCGTGAACGCGAACCTGATGTCGCTGGGCGGTATCGCGATCGCGATCGGCGCGATGATCGACGCGGCGATCGTGATGATCGAGAACGCGCACAAGCATCTTGAGGCCTACGAACATGCCCATCCTCGCGTGCCGATAAACGCAGCGCAGCGCTGGGAACTGATTGCCGCGTCCGCGGCGGAAGTCGGGCCGGCGCTGTTCTTCTCGCTGCTGATCATCACGCTGTCGTTCATCCCGGTCTTCTCGCTCGAAGGGCAGGAGGGCAAGCTGTTCTCGCCGCTGGCGTTCACGAAGACCTATACGATTGCGGCCGCAGCCGGGCTGTCGGTCACGCTGGTGCCGGTGCTCATGGGCTACCTGATCCGCGGCCGCATTCCGCATGAGAACGCGAACCCGATCAACCGCGTGCTGATCCGGCTGTACCGGCCACTGCTCGAAGCGACTCTGCGTCGCCCATGGTTGACGATCGGTTTTGCCGTCGTCGCACTGGCCCTGACGGCGATTCCGGTGTCGCGACTAGGGGGCGAGTTCCTGCCGCCGCTCGATGAGGGCGACTTGCTGTACATGCCGACCGCGCTGCCGGGCATTTCGGCTCAAAAGGCGTCCGAACTACTGCAGCAGACCGACCGGCTCATCAAGACAGTGCCGGAGGTCGCGACCGTGTTCGGTAAGTCCGGCCGCGCCGACACGGCCACGGACCCGGCGCCGCTCGAGATGTTCGAGACGACGATCCAGTTCAAGCCTCGCAGTCAATGGCGGCCCGGCATGACACCCGAGAAGCTGGTCGACGAGCTGGACCGGACCGTCAAGGTGCCGGGCCTGTCGAACGTATGGGTGCCGCCGATCCGCAACCGGCTCGACATGCTGTCCACCGGCATCAAGACACCCGTCGGGGTCAAGATTTCCGGACCTGACCTGACGCAGATCGACACGATCGCGACGCAGGTCGAAGCTGCGGTGAAGCACGTGCCGGGCGTGACGTCCGCGCTGGCGGAGCGTCTGAACGGTGGACGGTACATCGACGTCGACATCGATCGGCTTGCGGCCGCGCGATACGGCCTATCCGTCATGGACATCCAGTCCGTCGTGTCGTCGGCTGTGGGGGGAGAGAACGTTGGCGAGGTAATTGCCGGGCGCGAACGCTTCCCGATCAATATCCGTTATCCGCGCGAAGTCCGCGATTCGCTCGAGAAGCTGCGGCAGTTGCCGATCGTCACGGATCGGGGCGCGCAAATCCAGCTCGGCGACGTCGCGCATGTCACGATCGCCGACGGGCCGCCGATGATCCGCAGCGAGAACGCACGGCTGTCCGGCTATGTGTACGTCGACATCCGCAATACGGACCTCGAATCGGCCGTGCAGGCGATGCAGAAGGCCGTCGCGCAGCAGGTGAAGCTGCCGCCCGGCTATTCGATCGCATGGTCCGGACAGTTCGAGTACCTGGAGCGGGCGGCGGCGAAGTTGCGCACCGTCATTCCGGTCACGCTCGTCGTGATCTTCGTGCTGCTGTTCCTGACGTTCAATTCGGCGGCCGACGCATTGCTGCTGATGTCGACCGTGCCGTTCGCACTGGTGGGCGGCCTCTGGTTCATCTGGGGCCTGGGCCACGCGGTGTCGGTCGCCACCTCGGTCGGCTTCATCGCGCTGGCGGGCGTCGCGGCAGAGTTCGGCGTCGTGATGCTGCTGTACCTGAAGGGTGCGTTGAACGGTCGGCTCGAAGCCGGCGCGCCATTCACGGAGGCCGTGCTGGCCGACGCGATTCGTGAAGGGGCGGTGCTGCGCGTACGACCCAAGGCGATGACTGTTGCCGTCGTGCTGTCCGGCCTTGTGCCGATCATGATCGGGCACGGCGCCGGTTCTGAAGTCATGCAGCGTATCGCTGCGCCGATGGTGGGCGGTATGGTCACCGCGCCGCTGCTGTCGATGTTCGTCATTCCGGCAGCCTGGTTCCTGTTGCAGCGTCGTCGTGCGCGCAAGGTGGACCAGGCGGGAATTCACCAAGCAGTTCCTTCCGGCACGAAGGTGCCTTCAATCCAATCTGGAGAAGCTCAATGAAGAAATTTGTCATTACTGCCGCTGCAGTTTGTGCAATGGGCGCGTTCGCATCGTCGGCATTCGCCGGCGACGACATGTCCGGCAAGGGGATGTCGATGAAACCGTCCGCATCGAAGAAAGCCTCGGAGTCGGCACTGACCGATGCGGAGGTGATGAAGGTCGATGCCGCAACCGGCATGGTCACGCTCAAGCATGGCGAATTCGCCAATATCGGCATGGCCGCGATGACGATGGCGTACAAGGCCAAGGACGCCGCGATGGTCAAGCAGGCTCACCAGGGTGACAAGGTCAAGGTGCGCGTCGAGGATGTCGGCGGCACCCTGACCATCGTGAAAATGGTGAAGCAATCGTCTTGATGGGGTAAAGCCGTGCCTGCGGGCCGGCCATCGATGGCCGGTCCCGCATGCGGCGTCTCTGAATGGAGGCGGCAGTGCACACATGGCATTCCACGGCGAGGGCGTTCGGTGGACGCTGGGCGCATGCGCTCGTGCTGCGCATCGCGCTTGGCGTGCTGTTGATGCTGGCATCGTTCGCCGCCCACGCGCTCGGCGAGGCCGATCTTCTACCGCCTGAGAGTGCCTTTCCTCTGAAGGTGTCGCTCGGCGGGCCGCAGCAAGTCGATCTCGACTTCGATACCCATCCGGGATACTACCTTTATCGAGACCGCTTCAGCTTCGCGGCGGACGGTGTGCCGGTCAAGCCCGACGCGCTGCCGCCGGGCGAGGTCAAGAAGGATCCGACGTTTGGCATGGTCACGGTATACCACCGGCCGCTACATCTTCGCATTACGCTGCCTCGTGCCGTCGCAGCAGGCAGTGTCACGTTGTCGGTCACCTCGCAAGGATGTGCGGACGCGGGCGTCTGCTATCCGCCATTGATGCGCACCTTCCGGATTGCCACAGATGGAACGGTGACGCGTGTGGCCACCGGCGATGATGCCGGGGCGGCTGCTGCTCAGACCGGCGGCTCGAGAAGTCATTCGACACTCTCGGTGTTCGGAATCCATCTGCGTCCGGCAAACGGAATCAGCCTGCCCGAAATCGCCGGTTTTCTGCTTGGCGGTCTGCTGATGGCGGCCACGGTCTGCATGTATCCGCTGATTCCGATCGTTGCAGCCGTTATCGGCGCGGGCGCGCGACCGGCTTCGCTGTGGCGCGGCTTCAGACTATCGTTCGTCTACGTGCAGGGACTCGCGCTCACCTACGCCGGTGCCGGCACCGTCGCGGCGCTCGCGGGTATGCCGCTCGTCGCATTGACGCAGCGGAGCTGGGTGCTGGCCGCGTTCGGTGCGCTGATGGTCGTATTTGCGCTCGGCATGTTCGGCGTGTTCCGGCTGCAGATGCCCGTCAACTGGCAGACCCGCTTCGCGAACTGGAGCCGCCGGCTGCCGGGCGGGCGCGCGGGCCCCGTGTTCGTGATGGGCATGCTGTCCGCGCTGATCGTCGGTCCGTGCTCCACGCCGGTGCTCGCGGGTGCGCTGCTCTATATCGCGAACAGTCGCGACCTGATCGGTGGTGCGGCGGCGCTTTACGCAATGGCGATCGGCATGGGGCTGCCGTTGCTCGCGTTCGGCACGTTTGGCTCGCACGTATTGCCGAAAGCCGGCCGTTGGATGATCCCCGTGCAGCATACGCTTGGATTCATGCTGTTGGCCGCGGCGCTCTGGTTTGTCTATTCGCTGTTGCCTGATTGGCTGTTGATGATGGTGCTCGCGATGCTGTTCGCGAGCGCGGGCATGACGCTGCGGGGGATCGATCCGTTGCCGCCGAACGCGCACGGCATCCAGCGGATCGGTAAGGCTCTCGGTGTGTTGCTGTTGGTAGTGGGCGTCGCAGAGCTAGTCGGCGTCGCATCAGGCCACTTCGATGCGTTACGGCCACTGGGCGGCTTCATGCAGATGTCTGTTCCAGCGAGCAGGCCAACCCAGGCGAGCGCGCGCTTCGAATCGATACGCTCGAATGCCGAACTGGACCGCGCGCTCGCGGACGCGCGCGGTCGGCCCATGATGATCGATTTCTATGCCGACTGGTGCATCACGTGCAAAGAGCTCGAACGCTTCACGTTCAGTGATTCGGTAAGCGACTCGGCCCGACCGTTTCCCGATGCTGATTTTGCTGGCGCATGATAGTCGCGTTTAGATTGACGGAGACGGTCAGCTATGCCGAATGCAGCGCGCCCGGCCCATCGCACGTATGCGCGGGCATTCAAACAGCAAGTGATCAGGGAAACGTTGGAACCAGGCATGTCGGTGTCGATCGTCGCGCGGCGGCACGACATCAACGCCAACGTCGTGTTCGGGTGGCGCAAGCAATATCGGGAAGGCAAGCTGGAACTGCCGGGACTCGAAGCTGCGCCGTCGGCCATGACAGGCACGGAGTTGCTGAGCGTTGACGTGATCGATTCGGTGTTGATGCTGCCAGCGCCGCAGCCTACGGGAAACGCGACGTCGAAGGTGACAAGCGGCGTACCGATGCCGACGCCCGTGTGCGAGATCGAGGTGGAGATCGGCAAGCGGCGCGTGAAGATTCGCGGCCTGTCTGCTGAGCGGGCCGAAGCGTTCCTGCAGGAATGCCTGAAGTGATCACATTGCCGGCCGGCACCCGCATCTGGCTTGCTGCGGGCGTCACGGACATGCGCTGCGGCTTCCAGGGGCTTGCCACGAAGGTACAGGCGACGCTCGAGGAGAATCCGTTGTGCGGCCATGTGTTCATCTTCCGCGGACGTCGAGGCGATCTCGTGAAGCTGCTTTGGGCCACCGACGACGGGCTCTGGCTGCTGTCGAAGCGATTGGAACGCGGCCGCTTCATCTGGCCGCAAGCCGATGGCGGCAAGATCTCGCTCACGGTCGCGCAGTTGTCGATGCTTCTCGAAGGCATCGATTGGCGGCAGCCCCGCCGTACGGCACCTCTGTCGATGCTGTAGGTGTTGTAAACCGCTCGGGAGGCTCGTAAACTCCGGCGCATGCCGAATCTCGACGATCTGCCCGACGATGTCGCTGCACTGAAGGCCATGCTGGCTGAGGCTCGCGCGTCGGCCATCGAACGGGAACTCGAGATCGAACAGCTGCGCCGCGACATCGCCGCAAGCGATCTCGAGATCACACGGTTGAAGCTCCTGATCGACAAGCTCAAGCGAATGCACTTCGGCCGCAAGTCGGAACAACTTGCCCGAGAGATCGAGAAGCTTGAGCTCCGGCTTGAGGATTTGGCCGCAGGCAGCGGTGTCGCCGACGTTCAGCACACAAAGGTCCGACGAGAAAGGTCCACGACTAGCAGCGATCCGGCCGTACGTGAGCCGCTGCCACCGCACCTTACGCGAGAAGATCGCGTGCTCAAACCGGATTCGATCTGCCCCAAGTGTGAAGGTGCTATGCAGTGCCTCGGCGAGGACGTCTCGGAACAGCTCGCCCGTGTTGCGGCGATGTTCAAGGTGATCCGCACGATCCGGCACAAGACGGTCTGTCCGGCCTGCGGCCACATCGCGCAGCCACCGATGCCGGGACTGCCGATCGAGCGCAGTATCGCGCATCCGAGCTTGCTTGCCGACATTCTGGTGTCGAAGTACGCAGATCATGCGCCGCTGTACCGACAATCGGAAATTGCGGCGCGCGACGGGGTGACGCTTGACCGCGCCAGCATGGGTCGCTGGGTCGGACAGTGTGAGGCGCTCTGCCGCCCGCTGACCGACGCGCTGCGCCGGTAGTACGATGGCGGGCACGAAGTTGCACGCGGACGACACGCCGATCCCCGTGCTCGCGCCGGGCAACAAGAAGACGAAGACCGGGCGACTCTGGGTGTACGTGCGCGACGACAGCCGTTCGGGCTCGACGGAGCCGGCTGCGGTGTGGTTCGCGTACTCGTGCGATCGCAAAGGCATCCATCCTCAGACGCATCTCGCCGGATTCGAAGGCATCCTGCAAGCCGATGCCTACGGCGGCTTCGACGAGTTGTACGTAAGTGGCAAGATCCGCGAGGCTGCTTGTTGGGACCACGCGCGGAGAAAGTACTACGAGATCCACGCGAGCACACCGACGGACGAGACCCAGAAACTGCTCGAGATGATCGGCGAGTTCTACGGCATTGAAACCGACATCCGCGGCAAGCCGCCCGATGAACGGCAGCGCGTGCGGCGTGAGAAAAGCAAGCCGCTGCTGGACGCCTTCGAAACGAGAATCCGGGCCAAGCTCGCGACGCTGTCGCGCAAGTCGGAGCTGGCCGGCGCGATCCAGTACTCGCTGAATCACTGGACTGCGCTGACGCTGTTCTGCGAGGATGGGCAAGCCGAGATCAGCAACGCGTTGGCAGAAAACGCCCTGCGTTGCGTGAGCCTCGGGAGAAAGAACTTCCTGTTCGCTGGTTCCGACAGCGGGGGTGAGCGGGCCGCCGCGATGTACAGCTTGATTGGTGCGTGCAAACTCAATGGCATCAACCCGCGCGCCTATCTGGAATACGTCTTGACCCACATCGCTGATCACGTCATCACCCGCGTCGACGAACTGCTGCCTTGGAATGTGGTCGACAAGCTGACGTCGGTCAGCTCGCATGGCACTGCCTGACTGCTTCATAGATCCAGATAGATCGTGCCCATGATCCACGATCGTGGGCACGATCTCACGTGATCCTCACGGAACTCCCCAAGCTCTCACATCATGCCCCATGCGCGCGCGAATATGGAACTGGTCGCGCCGAGCCGCTTACGTGATTCGCGCGTGATCGACGAATTCATGCACTGGACGCTGCTACGTATCGACGTGACGCGCAACACCGCGGAAGACACTGCGATGCTGCGGCGCTTCGGATTGTTCGGGCCGCCGGCACTGATTTTCTACGGCAAGGAAGGCCGGCTGGCGCCCGACGCGCAACTGGTTGGATTCGTCAGCGCCGATACGTTTCTCGCGCATCTGCGACGATGGAACCGATGAGCCGCTCCAGGCGCTGACCGGCGCCCGTGTCGCAACCGGCGTCCCGTCGGCACGATTTTCACCGCCGTGAGGGCGCGGCGTCGAGATCCGAAGCCGGAGTTTCACGGCCGACGAGACGACGTGCTGCGCATGGTCGCGGATAACGTCCTGATGTCGCGGTAAAAATCGACCATGGTTTGCAACCTCTTTCTGGTCAAGGAACCACCGGTTTCATCGTATGGATGCTGTAGAAACCGGTGACCGGGATGACCGCAACGACACCGTCGCCGGGCGCGCCGACGTGCGTCACTCGCATGATGGCCTCGATGAGCGCGTCGGCGTCCGATGCTCGCGTGAAGATCTCGATTTTCAGGTGTTCGGTTTCCCAATGTTTGGCATAGGGATTCAGGTGTGCGCCGAAGCCCTTTACTTTAGTGATCGTGACGCCGTGTGTATCAATCGAGTGGATCTCTTTCTCGATCGCATCGAGCGTTTCTGGTCGAACGATCGCGACAACGCATTGTGTTTCCATGGTCTGCTCCCGGTGGTTTTGAGCGATCAGGCTCGCTTCATGTAGGCGCTACACCAGCCTTTCGCGCTGACCCGCTTGCCGCCAAACACCGTGCACGGTGCCGCGGTGTCGCCGGTCTTGCCCTGAAAGAACTGGCAGCTCGCACACGCTTGTCCAGCCTGAAACTTTGGAAATTTCGTCCTGTCGACCTTGCTCGCGTCCGTCTTGTAGCCGAGCGCGACGGCATTCGCGTCGCTTTCCTGCACGACGCCGGCATCCGCCTGCGCGTGCCGGCCGAACGTCGCCACCGAGGCAAGTCCGGCGGCGACCGAAATGAATGTGCGGCGGGTGATCCTCACGATTGACCTCCTATGGCGTTGCTTTGAGCCGAGCCCTGCAGGCGAAGCGTTCCGCTATCGCTCGACCAGATAGTTGCGCATCAATCCCGAGTCCTCGTGCTCGAGCATGTGGCAGTGGTACAGGTACATGCCAGTGCGTTCTCCGAAATAAACAAGCAGACGCACGCGTTCGCCGGGCATCATGAACACGGTGTCCTTCCATCCGTCATCGACATAGCCATCCGACAGCGTGTGGCGCGCGCCGGCGAACTCCGCATCGACCACGCGGTCGAGCACGCGGAACTGCACGCCGTGCACGTGCATCGCGTGCGCCATCAGCATCATCGATTCGTCGTTGCGGAATTCCCAAATTTCGGTCGTGCCGGCCTTGACGGTTTCCGCCGGCGCTACGCCGTCCATCTCGAATCGTCGGCCGTCGATGCCCCACGTCATCATGCCCATCGTGATGCCGAACGCGCGCGGCTGCATGAAGTTGATCGCGTCACGCGGGTGAGCGACGGGAACTCGCGCCAGCGTAGCGGGCAAGCCGTCGTTCGTGTGTTCGCGGCGAACAACCTTGACGGTCAGGACCGGAAAGCGTGCACCCAGCGGCAGCCGGGTACGCGTCATCATTCCCCCCATGGCGACGTCGCCGGAGAACGTTTGGCTCTGCAGCGTCAGGACAGTGCCGATCGGCTTGCCGCTGAAATCCACCCAGAGGTCAAGCCGTTCGGCCGGTGCCAGGGTCACATAGGACCGCCGCAGCGGGCGGTCGAGCAGGCCGCCATCGGTTCCAATGACGGTCAGCGGAGAACCGTCGTGCCAAGCGAGTTTGTAGATGCGGCTATTCGATGCGTTCAGGAAACGCAACCGGTAGGCCCGTGTGGCGACCGGTAGCACGTAGTCGGGCCGGCCGTTGACGAGAATCCGGTCGCCGAGGAAACCCATCATCTGCACCATCATGTCGGCCATGCCGCCTTGCCCGCCGTTCATCATGCCGCGGCCCATCATTCCACCGCCCATCATGCCCCGGTTGCCCATCATCCCGCGACCACCCATCATTCCACCGGATTGCTGCGACAGATAGACAAGCTGGTTGTCGTCGTCAAATGTGCGGTCCTGAATCATCAACGGCACGTCGTAGCTGCCGCGGGGCAGGGGAAGGGCGGCATCTTCCTCGTCATCGACGATCAGAAGGCCCGCCTGGCCGTGATAGATCTGCGCACCGGTGCGGCCATCCGGATGTGCGTGAAACCAGTACGTCCCTGCGCGATTCAGGACGTCGAATTCGTACACGTAGCGCTGTTTCGTGGCGATCGCATCGCGCGGGTGCCCGTCCATCGATGCGGGCACGAGCAAGCCGTGCCAGTGGACAATCGTTGGTTCAGGCAGGTCATTGACGAATTCGATTCGCACTTTCTGTGTCCGGCGTACGTGCACAACTGGCGCGTAGCCGTCGGAGACGAACCACAAGGCGTGTGGATCGCCGTGCGTGACTTTTCCGTCATAACGCCATACGCCTGTTGCGGGGCCGCGCAACAGGTTCAGCCGATCCGGCCGCGCATGCAGTTCGATCGACACATCGGGGATGAAAGGCGTGCCGGCGGCACGCGCATTCGGCTGTAGAAGCGTCGCAAGCGGCCGGGGGCCGACGGCAATCACAGTGGATGCGAGCGACGCTCGCAATAGCGTACGGCGCGTGATGCGGTCGATCGTCGTCATCGTTCATCTCCGTGACAGGATGCGTGCATCAATGTACGGGTCGCGCAGGCATGTCGTGGGCCGCGCGCGAGGCATTCCGACTATCCCTTTGGTGCCCATTTCGCATCGACCGCCGCTTGGATGCGTCCCGCGTCGGTGATCCCTTTGCGCTTCATGTCGAACGCAATCTCCGCCGTGCCGCGGCAAACCGGGCAGGAAACGGCCATCTTGTCCTCGAAGCACTGGAGGTTCGAGCGATGTTCGCCGGTGTTTTCGCAACCGCACCAGCAATACAGTTGATTGAGGGTCGCGGGGATTTGCGTGGCCACCCAATACGCATGGCGCGTTTCGGGATCCGCGAATTGCTCGGGCGCGAGCACGCGTGACGCGTCGTGGCGCCCGCTCGGGACAATGCGCAATCCGTTGGGCCTTAACATGCCGACACGCCAGTTGGATTCACGCGTTGCCGAAGTCGAAGCCGGCGCACTGGCTCGAACACCCGGGCGTCTCGACGTAACGACCTCGAAGAGTATCGATGATGCGCCTGCCGCCAGGAAGGTCGGCACGACCCAGAACAGGATGCGCCGACGATTGCGGTCAATGCGGCTTGTCGCGCTGCGGCGAGACTGCGTTGGTGGTGTTCGATCAGGTTGATTGCGTTTCATATCGCGTATCTGCTGCAACGGGTTGCCATGCTGGGGCGACGGGCATCGACACCGCAACCATTGAATTCGGTTCATGCAAGCCGCACTGGGCAAGCTAGTTGGGATGCTGACGAATGCGCCCTGTGCCTCGAACTCATGCCAAGTTGCGCTTGAACGCGCGCGTTACGGCACAGAAGGCATTTTCACGGCGACATGGACGAGCGTACCCGGGGGGCGGGATGGAACCGCGAGGAATCAGGCTGCTCGAGGAGGGCGCTGGAGCGGCTCCGGCGCGTACTGGGTGATCAGTACACTGTTCCTGGGTGCGTAGGGGCTGGGCGCGGCAACGGGTTGAAACGTCAGCGGCACGGATGCCATGAAAACTATTCCGCAGGACAGTCCGCCCATCGTCGTGCGACATGCGGCGCTGGCGTCTGCGATGTGCGTTTTCGTGTCATGCACCATCTTGCATGGCTGCGCATTGCACGCGTGTCGGGCCTGGATATCGGATACCGGGAACATGGCCGGGCAAGCCGAGCCCGTCGCCGGGTAGCCGAGAATCGGCAACCATGCGATCAGCACGATGGCGACAAGGCGAGACAGGAATTTCATGGAATCCAGTATAGGCGACGTCAGTCGTCGCGGTCACTGCGGGGCGGACCCTATTCGGATGCCATTGGAAGGTCTGACATGGCATGGCCGTTTCGAAAGAATCGTAGACATACCGGCGCCAAATTTCGACGGACTGACCGCCGGAAACTGTTCGCGCCATCCTTCCTTTTGTTGGAAGGCATATAGTAAGCTGAATGATCTCGGACGTGCGCGGGGTCGGATGCACCGCGTCATCGCGGAACGGGACGACGCCTCGTATTCCTTTGATTTGTTGGGAGAGTCATGAACATTGGGCAAGCCGCGGCGGCTGCAGGTGTGTCCGCGAAGATGATTCGCTATTACGAGAGTATCGGGCTTGTTGGAACCGCCGGGCGTACCGACAGCGGATACCGTATCTATCGGGAAGACGACGTCCAGGTGCTGCGCTTCATCCACCAGGCGCGCACGCTCGGCTTCCCAATCGAACAGATTCGGCAACTGCTTTCGCTGTGGCAGGATCGGGGGCGCGCAAGTGCAGAGGTCAAGGCTATCGCGGTGCAACATATCGCCGATCTCGATGCACGCATCGCGGAATTAGTCGAGATGCGAGATAAGCTTGCGCACCTCGCGCGCCATTGTGCGGGGGACGAGCGGCCGACGTGCCCGATCCTGGACGGGATCGGTGGCGAGCGGCAGATGGTGACTTCAGGAAAATGTTCGGCGAACCCTCCCGAACTGCCGACAAAACCCTGAGGCAAACGCCACGCGCTGTCAGACAGAGGCAGCGCCGTCATGCGTCGCCACTTTCGTCCCGACCGATGACGAGGTGGATCGACGACGGAAACATGAATTTCGGCACGTCGAGATTTTGGGGTGCGGGTTTGTTCTTGAATACGCGCCCGGCCAGGTCGTAAGTCGAGCCGTGACAGGGGCAGAGGAAACCGCCGGGCCAGTCGTTGGGCAAATTAGCCTGCGGGCCCGGTTGAAATCGTGCGGTGGGTGTACACCCGAGGTGCGTACAGACGCCAATGAGCACCAGGATATTCTTGCGCTCCGCTCTGGAACGATATTCGTTTCGGCAGTAGCTCGGCAGAGGCATCGAAAAGGGATGCCGGGTAGCAGGATCGGCGACCTGGGAATCGGACGAAACAACTGTGGCCAGCATCCCATCCGTTCGGTTCACGACGAACACGGGCTTGCCGCGCCATGCGGCGGTGAGGCTTTCTCCCGGCTTGAGCCCCGCGATGTCGACGTCGACCGGTGCACCCAGCCCTTTGGTCTTTTCCGACGGCGCCAGCGATTCCAGAAAGGGGACGGTGGCGGCCACCATCCCGATTCCACTCGCGGTCGTTGTGGCGACCAGCCAGCGTCGGCGAGACGTATCGACCCTGACGAGTTGTTCGTCGTTCATCACACACTCCGTAATTCCGCGCCTGACTCAAGTTGGAGTGGCGTCGGTAACCTGCGGTTCTCAAATACCTTGATCGTGACTGCTCGCGACCGGCTGGCCATTGAACGGGTGCGCCGATCGCTCGCCACACAAAGGCGGCTATCGTGTGGCGAGGGCGGCGAAGCCGTCGTGGTGCTTACTTTCCTGCCGTGGTGACTTGATTCGTTGACTGCCACCAGCTTTCTGCGATCTTGAATCGCATCAGGTTGCGTTCAATCGTCACCGGCCCGGGCGGGTAGTCGGCATTTCCGCTTGGGACGAATCCGGCACGTTCAGCCTGCACGAGTTCTGCGTAGACCTCGGTGCGCGTCTTGCCCTGCGCGCTGATGCCGACGGGGAGTGGCAATCGGGTCTCGGTCCGTACGGCCGTCGTGGAAACTTGCTCCAGTGGAACTGACGATGCGATCGTCACCGCGTTGGACGGATGCTGCGTATAGTCCTGGCCACGCGGCCCACCGCCGCCAGCGATCACAGATACCGATACGGATGCCATCAGGACTGCAAAAGCGGCACGATTGATGAAGGAAAAGCGGTTCATCTTGAACTCCTGGGAACTTGGTTCGATGTCGAGCGCCTTGGACGACGACATCGAGGTATGGTTTTCGCATGCACGCCCGTCAGGGATCTGGTCATCATTTCAGTTGTATGGCGCCGCCGGTGTACCGGCGGCGTCATACTCCGGAGCGGATGGCCGCTTCCCGACCTATCGCGGCACGACTATTGCGCTGTGGTCAACCCGCTCGTCCCCCACGCATGCTGGATCTGCTGAAACCGGATACGGTTGCGTTCGATCGCCGTCGCACTGATCGGATAATCGTTTTTGAGCACGGGGAGCATCCCTGCTTCTTCGGCCTGCAACAATTCACCGCGAACGTCCGCACGGGTCTTGCCTTGGGCACTCGGAGCGGCATCAGCGGTGCTCGATTGGGTTAGAGACGGTTTCATAAAGACTGATCGGCCCGCCGAAGGGTATTCCAGCAGATCAGACAGCAACCGAGTTTGAGGAACGCGCCGTGAATGTCTGCACGGCGCTCGAAACGAATACGGAGACGACGGAAGTGATGCAGCCAGGCATGCGTGCGTTCGACGACCCAGCGATATTTGCCAAGGCCGCTGCCATGTTCGGTACGGCGCTTGGCGATCACTGGCTCGATACCGCGATCGCGCAACGCGCGCCGATGTCGCTCGGAGTCGTAACCGCGATCCGCGTAGACCACACGCGGCCGCTGCAATGGGTGGCCACGCAATCCGCGGATCGGCGGAATCGCGTCGATCAGCGGCAGCAATTGCGTGACGTCGTTGACGTTCGCGCCGGTCAGGATCGCGGCGAGCGGCGTACCGTTGGCGTCGGTGACGATGTGGTGCTTGGAACCGGGTCGCGCGCGATCGGTGGGGTTTGGCCCAGTTTTTGGCCTGCCCCAACGGCGCGAATCGATGATGAATCGACGGCGGCTCGTGAGAAGTCGATCTGGTCCGCTGCGCGCAGCTTTGCGAGCAGTAGCTCGTGCAAGCGATCCCAGACACCGGCTGCTTGCCAATCGCGCAGCCGGCGCCAACATGTCACGCCCGAGCCGCATCCCATCTCGGCCGGCAGGTCGCGCCAGCGTAGTCCGGTCTTGAGAACGAACAGGATGCCGGTCAGCGCGGCGCGATTCGAAACAGGCAGGCGGCCCGGGTTCTTCTCGCGCCGCGGCTTGGGTGGCGGCAGTAACGGCTCGATCAGTGTCCACAATTCATCGTCGATGATCGGCTTGGCCATCTCCTCAGTCTCGGTTGTTCCGATGCCTGAGGTTAACAGCTCACCGCGAAAGTTAACAGCCCCACGGGGCCTTTTTGAAACCGTCTCTTAGCGTTGCGGTGGTTGTTCCGGTTGACGCATACGGATACGGCCCCGGACCACGCGAGCCGCCGCCTCCACCTGCAAAAGCGGTGGCGGACAGCGCAACGAGCACCACGGCAATGGTGGCGCGATTCAACAGCGAAAACTTGCTCATGATTAACTTCCTTGAAATTGACGAAATTCTGTGACGTGCAATGGCACATTCACGAAAAAGGGGCTCAGCGCTCGCCGATACCTGCAAGCCGCTTCCGGCTGCGACAGCCCTTGCGTCCGAGGAACGATTGAACGACGGAAGCGCGGGCGCGCGAACGCACCGCGCATCGACGTCATGCGTCAACACGTGCGCTAGCAGGGCTGGAAGCGCGATGGTGCGTGCGAGCGCGGACACATGCCAGCATGTGCGGGCACGGCCACGATCAGTCGACCGGGATTAAGTGCGGAATACCTGGAAGAGGATGCGTGATGGCGGGGGCGCCGACACGAGGAGGGGCTCGACATGCGCCGGCCGATCCGGCTGCAGCGCGAGTGTCAGAATGCTCGAGTGTCCCCAGATCAAGGGCAGCCACACGAGTGGCGCCGGGACAGGTTGATCGGCGTGATCCGGTTGCGCGCTGTTGTCGCAGTGCGCGTGGCATGTCACACCGACGTGATGATCCTGGAGATCGCCGTGGCTGTTGGCTGGGATCGCCGAAACCATCGACGATGTGCCCCGTGCGTCACCCGTGACTGTCGTACACGCGTACGCCGAAATCCACAACTGACTGAAAATCAGCGTGAACATCACGGCAATGGCGACGAGTGCTCGTTTGACAGGGCGGCGCATGGTATCTGAACGGTGGGCCGGGCAGTTGAAAGCGATGGCCCGAATTATGCGCATTGCCACGAACGGAATGTCAAGAGTATTTATCCGAGGATTTTTCTTCGCTCGCCCCTCAAAAAACCTTGACATTCCCGCCGTTGTATCGCCTAGAGTCGAATCAAGATGTGAGAGGTCCTGCGTGCGGCCGTTTGCAAAGATCACGCGCGGCGTAGCGGAACATAGATTCGGCGATATCGAGGTACACCATGAATATCGGACAAGCCGCGAGCGCGTCGGGGGTTACCCCGAAAATGATCCGCTACTACGAGAGCATCAATCTGGTGCCGGCGGCAGGGCGCACGGTTGGCGGGTATCGAATCTATGGTGCAGACGATGTCCAGGTGCTGCGGTTCATTCATCAAGCGCGCACACTGGGCTTTCCGATCGAGCAAATCCGGCACTTGCTCGCGCTCTGGCAAGAGCGCGATCGCGCGAGTGCCGAAGTCAAGAAAATTGCTTCGTTGCAGATCGCCGAGCTTGATACGCGGATCGCGGAGTTGCTCGAGATGCGTAGCGCGCTCGACCATCTGGCCAGTCATTGCGCCGGTGATGACCGACCCGCTTGTCCGATTCTCGAGTCGATTGACAGTGGTCAGGAGATTCGCCGACTCGCTCATCAATCTGTAGCGTCGTCGGCAACAATCGGCGGCTTGGATTCACAGGGCTGACGATGCTGGGACGAATCTTTACGTGCTAGGCGAAGACCCAAGGGGGCGACCGTGAGGTGGATGGTCAAACTGGTGCTGATGTTCCTGATTGCGTGGCTGCCCATTGCGGGCTTCTCCACGCCGGCACTGCTTTGTCAGCACAGCGCGTCGCCCGTCTCGACTTCTCCGGCCGGTACGGCACACATGTTGAACGCGATGCCCAGCGTGCATGCCACGGCGCCGGACGGCGGTCAGCATCATCAACCCGTCTGTCAAACCAGCGCGGGCACGGCATCCTGTACCATGCTGGCGATACCGTCGGCGACGATCGTCACTGTCCCTGTGACGTCTTCCTCCACGTACGCACTCCGTAACGTACCGTCGGCATCCCAGTTCATTCCAGAACTGCCTCAGCGCCCGCCGCAAGCACTCTAACTCCTGCTGTTCCCTGATCGGAAACCGCCGTCGCGGTTCGATCGCACTCGCCATTCCTCGTCGATTCGACCAATTTCGTAAGGATCGCGAGCTGGTCAGGAGTGCACCAATACGCCTTTGACAGGAGGAACACACCATGAACACCAAACGCATTTTCGTCATGCCGTTGCTCGTGATCACGCTACTCGCCGGTAGCGGTCTGAGCATCGCCGCCGACTCGCATTCTTCGTCGGCATCGTCTCGATCGACCATGGATCAATCCATGATGGGCGGCTCGATGATGGGCGGGCATATGAAAGGCGGCGCCATGATGCAAGGTTGCCCGATGATGGGCCAATTGCCGCCGGGCAACGAGAAACTCGCGATGCAGATGCACGGCGAAATGATGAAGGCGATGGGCGACATCATGCTCAAGTACGCCGACAAGGTCCAAACCTCACCGTCGAAATAGCAACGCGTCCGACTGACGCCAAGCTTCCCGAATTCTGAATCTCAAGGAGTCACATCATGAAATGCACGAAGAACATGCTGGTCATCGGCGGCATCATGCTCGCCGTCCTGGCAGCCGCCTATTTTGCGTTGCCGCAGTTTCGCGCGCTCGTCGTGAGCGCTGGACCGTTCCTCCTGTTCCTGATCTGTCCGTTGTCGATGTTCTTCATGATGAAGGGCATGAACTCGCACAGCGACCGGCCTGCGTCTTCCGACAACGCGAACAAGGAACGTCTGTCGTCGAACGAATCGCACGGAAAGCACTGAGTGTGAACGGTGGAAGCCATGCGTCGCAAATACGCGCTTGATGCAATCGCAGCACGGCTTCCGTGGCGGGCACCGCCTATCGGATGAATGACAAGCAGGCGGTGCAACGATCCAACGTATCGCTGGCGCGAGCCGGCCACAGGACGACACGATGGAAACCAGCATTTTCTTTGGCGGGTCGGTCATCGCGGCTTTCATTGCCGGCATGATCGCGCTGTTTGCGCCGTGCTGCATTTCGGTGATGCTGCCCGCGTATTTCGCAAGCTCGTTTCAGAATCGCCGCAAGCTGGTTGCAATGAGCTTCGTGTTCGCAGCTGGGATCGCGACCATCATCCTGCCATTGGTGATGGGCGCGGTCGCGCTGCGGCAACTCTTCGTTACTCGGCATCTGTTCGTGTATCTCGCCGGCGGACTCGTGATGATCGGCATGGCGGTATTCACGTTGCTGGGCGGAAAGCTGCAACTGCCGATGCCAGGCCGGCGCGCGGCGACGCCCGCCGGGCCGCTTGGCGTCTACTCGCTCGGGATGTTTTCGGGTGTGGCCAGCTCATGCTGCGCGCCGGTGCTCGCCGGGGTGATCGCGCTGTCGAGCGTCGCGCCGTCGATTGCGATCGCGATTGGTCTCGGCAGCGCGTACGTGTTCGGCATGGTAGCGCCGTTATTCATTGTGTCGCTGTTGTGGGACCGGGTCGACTGGCGATCGAGCGGGTTGTTTCGCGCACGCCGGATCACATGGCGGCTCGGCCCGATCCAACGCACGTTATCGGCGTCTGCGCTCGCAAGCGGGCTGCTTCTTGCCGTGATGGGAGCAGCGACGGTGTGGATCGCATTCGCGGATCAGTCGATGCCCACGCCGAGCCATTGGGCGCTGATGCTGTCGGTGAGGTTGCAGCATCTGGGGCGGATCGTCACGACCGCGCTTTCCTGGGTACCGAACTGGCTCGCCGCACTCGGTCTCGTCATCGCGGTCGGCGCGCTGGCCGTACGCGCGCACGCGCAGTGGCACGGTCAGGCGCTCACCGAAAAGCAACACAACACGCCGTCAACGAAGCATCACGCAGATGGAGGAGATCATGAAGCAGATACAACCATTCTCTGACGGGCAAGCAGCTTCACGGCGCGTGCTTGTGCTGTCGGCTGGCCTGGCTGTTTTGGTCGCATTGGTGGCCGCGATCTTTTGGATCCACGCACAACAGGAAGCGGGGCGTGGGGGGGCATTCGGGCAGCTCGCGGGCAAGTACCGGTTTCAGGTAGGCGATCCGGGCCCGGGTCAACTCGCCCCGCCGATTCGATTGATGAGCACCGACGGTAATGTCTTCGACCTGAGCGGCATGCGAGGCAAATCCGTGTTGTTGTATTTCCAGGAGGGCGTGACGTGTCAGCCTTGCTGGGACCAGGCGAAAGACCTCGCCACCCATTCCGATCAGCTCCGCGCGCTCGGCGTCGATTCCGTCGTCACCATCGCGTCGGATCCAGTCGACGTGATGAGGCGCGTGGCAAAGGACATGTCGCTGTCCTATCCGGTGTTGTCTGATCCTGATCTCGCAGTGTCGTCGGCATATCACGCGAACGACTACGGCATGATGGGACGAAGCCGTGACGGACATTCGTTCGTTCTGGTCGGTCCTGACGGTCGTATTCGGTGGCGCGCGGATTACGGTGGCGCCCCCGACTATACGATGTACCTGCCGGTCCCGAATCTGATCGCCGACATGCGGCAAGGCATGCGAATCCCTGGATGAGGTGCGGATGAGAACGCTACGAATCACCGTGCTGACGCAGGACGATTGTGTGTTCTGCGTCGATGCTATCGCGATACTCGACCGCCTCGCGGCCGAGTATCCGTTGGCCGTCGAAACAATTGCCTTCCAGTCGGCGGAGGGCGAAGCACTTGCCATCCAGGGCGGCATCTATTTTCCGCCGGGTGTGTTGATCGACGGTGACGCCGTTTGCTATGGCCGTCCATCGGAAAGGCTGCTCCGTAGGGAACTTGAACGGCGATTGTAGTGACGGATGGTATTTGCCGGCGCATTGCGTCCCGTGAAGCACCCGGGTCGAGGCGATGGCAAGGAGAAAGGACATGGATGATGAGGCTGGCTTCGCTGCGCACTACGGCCATTGGGGGCTGGTTGCGATCATGATCGTCGCAGCCAGCTGGATCCTCTACCGATTCGCGGCACCGAAACGCTGGCGAGAATGGACGGGCGCGGGACTCGTCCAAGCCTTCATCATCGCCCTGTACGCAGAGATGTACGGATTTCCGCTCACGATCTATCTGCTGTCTGGATTCTTCGGTCTCGATATCCCGCGTACGTCGTTCACGGGGCACTTGTGGGCAACACTGCTCGGCTATGGCGAAATGGGCGCGATACTCGAAATGCTGATCGGGGGCGTCTTCGTTGTGCTCGGTCTGGCCATGCTCGCTTTTGGCTGGCGAGAGGTCTATCTGGCGCGGCGCGATGACCAACTCGCGGACGACGGGCTGTACAGCGCAATACGACATCCTCAGTACGTGGGCATCATGCTCGCCGTGTTCGGTCAGGTCGTTCACTGGCCGACGGTCGCGACACTCGCCCTGTTTCCGGCGATCGTGTTCGCGTATGTGCGTCTCGCTCGCAAGGAGGAGCGCGAAATGTCTGGACGGTTCGGTCCGGTCTGGAAAGAGTATGCGCGCCGTGTACCGATGTTCGTTCCTCGCCTCGACCATTGGAGCGTACTCCTGAATCCGTTGAGGTGGTAACAAGCTTGCGCTGGCCCCGTGGAGGCGTCGGCTGTGCGAACCCGAATGATCGAGACCTGTGGCCGATGTTGACGCGTACGAAGGCGGCCACGGTGAGCGTGGCAGTCGTTTCTTGATTCACTTTCCGTATGGAGGCACAAGATGGCTATTCGCATTGGAGACGAAGCACCCGATTTCACCGCCGAGAGTACCGAGGGCACGATCCGCTTTCACGAGTGGATCGGCGATCACTGGGCAATCCTGTTTTCCCATCCGAAGGACTTCACGCCGGTATGCACAACGGAGCTCGGCTACATGGCCGGGCTTAAGCCGGAATTCGATCAGCGCAACACGAAGATCATCGGGCTCTCCGTCGACCCCGTCAGCGATCACCAGAAATGGGTGAAAGACATCGAGGAGACGCAAGGGCACGCGATCAACTATCCAATGATCGGCGACGACAATCTGGTGGTCGCAAAACTGTACGACATGATTCACCCGAATGCGAGCGGCGGGCCGCGCACCGCGGTCGACAACGCGACCGTACGCTCGGTGTTCATCATCGGGCCCGACAAGAAAGTGAAGGCGATGCTGGTCTACCCGATGAGCGCGGGCCGTAATTTCGACGAGGTGCTGCGCCTGCTCGATGCGCTGCAACTCAACGCGAAGCACACGGTCGCGACGCCGGTGAACTGGACGCCCGGCGACGACGTCATCATCCCGACCTCGGTGTCGGACGACGATGCGAAGAAGAAGTATCCGCTGGGTTTCAAAACCCTGAAACCTTACCTTCGTTACGTGAAGCAGCCTGGCTAGATCTGAATCCGCGGGGGCGCCAGAGAGTATCCCGGCGTCCCATTAGCGCAGGGTTCCGCCGACAAAATGGGGATTCATCGACGACACAATTGTTGTGCCGCGACGGCGGACGACGGAATCGCCAGTCGTGCGAGAGCAGTTTCTGCGACGGGGAAAGTAGTGAATCGACTGCGAAGAGATTTAACTGCACGTGTGTATCAGGCGACCGGCTTGACCTTCCCACCGGGGCGACGTCGATCGTGTAACTAAAGCCGCACCACAACGGGACCGGACAAACTGCTGATCCCGCGCCGTGGCAATGGTGCCCGCGAGGCGTTGCCGAATCGGTTCAACCGTATTCGTTGAAGGAGCAAGATCGAATGGACAAGCAGCACGACGACCACGCCTCTTGCGTGCATCGCAGCACCGCAGAACCCAGCGCATCCGGTCAAGCCAAACGGGTTGATGACGCTCGAAACGGTGCGAACACTTCATCACTGAAGGATCCAGTGTGCGGAATGACCGTAACGGCGGATACTCCGTACCAGACTCGTCACATGGGCCACGCATACAGTTTCTGCAGCGAATCGTGCCTGCGGAAATTCAAAGCGAATCCGGCGCGATACGTCGACTCGACTGGAGAGGATATGCCGAGCAAAGCGCCGGACGGCACGGTTTATACCTGCCCGATGCATCCCGAAATCCGCCAGGATCATCCCGGCCACTGCCCGAAGTGCGGGATGGCACTCGAGGCACTGATACCGGACACGAGCGACGAAGTAAACCCGGAACTGGTCGATTTCCGCCGTCGATTCTGGCGGACCTTGCCGTTTTCCGTCGCTGCCTTCCTGATCGCCATGTTCGGCCACCGGATCGGCGGAGCATTTCCATTGATGCAGAACTGGGTGGAACTGGCGTTGTCCGCGCCGGTCGTGCTGTGGGCCGGCCTGCCGATCTTTGCGCGCTTCGTGCAGTCATTGCTCCAGCGTAGTCCGAACATGTGGACGCTGATCGGACTCGGCACCGGTGCGGCGTTCATCTACAGCGTCGTGGCGACTGCCGTGCCGGATGCCTTCCCGCAGACTTTCGTCGTAGACGGCAGGGTGGGGGTGTATTTCGAGGCCGCGGCGGTGATTCTGTCGCTGACGCTACTCGGCCAGATTCTCGAACTGCGGGCACGCGCGCAGACATCGGCCGCGATTCGATCATTGCTCGAACTTGCACCCAAGACGGCTCGCCGAATCATGGTGGACGGAACGGAAGAGGATGTGCCGCTGACCGATGTTCGTCCGGATGATTGCTTGCGGGTGCGACCCGGTGAGAAAGTCCCGGTCGATGGCGTCGTCGTAGTTGGCGCCAGCACAATCGACGAGGCTATGATCACCGGCGAGGCGATGCCAGTGCCGAAGCATTTGGGCGATCACGTGATCGGCGCGACGCTGAATACGTCAGGCAGTTTCGTCATCCGCGCGGAAAAAGTGGGATCGCAAACGGTCCTGGCACAAATCGTCGAACTTGTCGCGCACGCACAGCGTTCCAAGGCGCCCATGCAGCGCATGGCCGACAAGGTGGCCGGTGTGTTCGTGGTGGCGGTGATCGCGATTGCGCTGACAACGTTCGTCGCGTGGGGACTGTGGGGGCCGCAGCCCGGCTGGGTGTTTGGACTGATTAACGCTGTCGCGGTGCTGATCATCGCGTGCCCATGCGCGATGGGCCTCGCCACACCGATGTCGATCATGGTGGCGAACGGCAAGGGGGCATTGAACGGCGTGCTGTTCCGTGACGCGGCCGCAATCGAACATCTGCGGAAGGTGGATACCCTCGTCGTCGACAAAACCGGGACGCTGACCATGGGGCGGCCGGCGTTCTCGGAGGCGCTCGCCGCGAACGGCTTTGCCGACAACGAGGTGCTGCGTTTGGCGGCGAGTCTGGATCAGGGCAGCGAACACCCGCTGGCCGCCACGCTCGTCACGGCTGCGGTGGAGCGCAAGCTGGCGCTCGAATCGGCGACGGACTTCACGGCGCTCGCTGGACTTGGCGTGCGCGGGTCGGTTGCAGGGACGCCACTTGCACTTGGCAACGCCGCGCTGATGCATGAGATCGGTGCCGATATTGGGCCGCTTGCCACGCGCGCTGACACGTTGCGCGAGCAGGGATCGAGCGTCATGTACCTCGCAGTGGACGGTGCGCTCGCCGGCTTGGTAGCTGTCTCCGATCCGATCAAGGAGACTACGCCTGAGGCACTTGGCACGCTGCAGGAAGCCGGCATCCGGGTTGTCGTCGCGAGCGGTGACGGGACTGCGACCGTCAAGGCCACCGCAGAACGTCTCAAGATCGGTGAATACCATGGTGAAAGTAAGCCGGCCGATAAATTGGCGCTGGTGTCGAGACTGCAGAACGAAGGCGCGGTCGTTGGCATGGCCGGGGACGGCATCAATGATGCGCCGGCACTTGCGAAAGCCGATGTCGGCATCGCGATGGGAACCGGGACGGATGTCGCGATGCACAGTGCTCAGGTGACCCTCGTAAAGGGTGATCTGCGCGGCATCGCGCGGGCGCGAGCGTTGTCCGAAGCCACGGTGCGCAACATGAAGCAAAATCTGGCGTGGGCATTCGTCTACAACGCGTTGGGCGTGCCACTGGCGGCCGGCGTGCTTTATCCGCTGACCGGTTGGCTGCTGTCGCCGATGATCGCGGCGCTGGCAATGAGCCTGAGCTCGGCGTCGGTAATCTCGAATGCGTTGAGATTGAGAAGCGTCAGAATTTGACACGCGTGAATGGCCGTTTCCCGACGGCGATGCGCAAGACAATGCAAACGCGAAGCGGGGAGATCGACGATGGAACGAACATACGGGATCGATGGCTTCACCCGACGCCGTTTCTTATGCGCACTGGCAGCGCTGGCCGGATACTACGGCGGCCCGGCTGCCGGCGCGTCCGAAGATCGATCGAACGGGCGTTATCAGATTTACGTCGACGATGTCGTTCCAAGACAGGGCGTCGACACGAGAGTCGCTTTTGGCGATGCGATTCATCGGCTGGTGGCAGCGGGCGTGATCGTCCCCGACAAATACCGCGCAGTGATTGGTGCGAAGGCGCGCCTTCCGGATTGGGTCGAGCACCTATTCGTCGGGCCGTCGTCGTCGCCGATCGTGTTCTCCGCCGAGAATGCGCCGTATCTGCTTCATTTGCTTTGGCCGCTCGGCTTGGCGACACGCGCCCGCTTCAACGAGCACAGCCCGATGCGAACGGTCCGGCTGCCATCATTTGCGAGCACGGGCGGCTGGACGCTCGGTCAGGCAAGCAACGGCTACGTCTATTTCGACCGGATCGACACGATGCGTCTGACGCCTGCGCAAGAAGCAATCGCTCTCGAGGTCGCGACGAACACCTATCGGCCATGCTGCGACAACTCGACTTTCTATCAGGACTGCAATCACGGCTCGGCTCTCCTTGGAATGATCGAGTTGGCTGCGTCGCAAGGTGCATCGGCTGACTTGGTGTTCCGGATCGCGCGGGTAGCGAATTCGTACTGGTTCACGTCCCAATATGCGATGACGTCGATGGTCTTTACGCATCTTCGCCAGCAAGCGTGGCATACGGTGTCGCCACGGCTCGTGCTGGGACAGGACTATTCGTCGTTGAGCGGGTGGCAACGGAATGTGGCCGACGTGCTGGAGCGGAAGAAGGTATCCGGGCCGCTACCGCAACAGGCGTCGGCATCGTGCGGCATGCCCGGCGACAACGCCGCGCGACTGGCCGCGCCGCATATCGTGCGACGGGAGTAAGACGTGAGCGCCGTCGCGTACCTTCGCCGAGTTCGGCGACATCGAAAGGGGCATTTGATGGGAATCTACAGTCGCTATATTTTTCCTCGGCTCTGCGATCTGGCGATGGGTCAGGCGATGCTGGTCCCGTACCGTGAGCGCGTCGTCGGAGGCGCAGCGGGACGCGTGCTCGAGGTCGGTTCGGGCTCGGGCCTGAATCTGCCGCTGTATCGCGAAGATGTACGCGGCGTATTCGCGCTGGAACCGTCGGCGGAACTGTTGAAGATGGCGAGCCGTCACGTCATGCAAGCTGGCGCGCCGGTCGATTTCCTGATGGCGTCTGCGGAATGCATTCCGCTTCCGGACCAGAGCATCGACACGGCGGTCAGCACCTGGACGCTGTGCTCGATTCCGGATGCCGATCGAGCGTTGCAGGAAATCCGGCGGGTGCTGACGCCCTCGGGGCGCTTGCTGTTCGTCGAGCATGGTCTTGCGCCGGAGCCCGGTGTGCGACGCTGGCAAGATCGGCTGACGCCCGCTTGGTGTTGCGTCAGCGGCGGCTGTCACTTGAACCGTCCGATCCGCTCGCTAATCGAGCGTGCAGGTTTCGGGTTCGACCAAATCGGTACCGGTTACGCGCCGGGACCCAGATGTTTCACGTATTTCTACGAGGGCGTTGCGCGGAAATGCTGAGATCGTGGCGTCGCGATATCGGACGTGACCGCGGCGCATGGTCGCGAACGATTGCCTTGCCAAATTCTTTCGATTTGACTGCGCCATTTGTGGCAGTTGGCGAGTTTTGGCATGCGTTCGACCCGCAGCTGTGTTCGCGGCCGCGTCAAGTGGAGGTCGTAATCGAACACCTTGGAATTTCACGCGGAAAGTGCCGCACGGGATAGAACGATGACGAGACGGATGGGGGGCACGATACAACCGCAGGACGCGGGCAGAGCTTCACCCGTCGCCGTTTTGCGTGCTGTCGCCGCAATTTGACCCGGTACCCAACTGGAGCCGTTCAATGATCTCGCCGCTTCGCCCCCCAACGATTCTGGCTACCCTGGTCACGTTTGCCTTCGGCGGTCCAGTTCGAGCAGAAGGCGATCTCATGCGCGGCGCGCAGGCGGCCCGCGAGTGCATGGCCTGCCACTCGTTCGCGCCGGGGCGACACATGACGGGGCCGAGCCTCGCCAACGTATGGGGCCGCAAGGCGGGCACAGCCGCTGGTTTCCAGCGCTATTCGGATGCGCTGAAACGGTCGGGCCTGGTTTGGGACAAAGAGCACCTGGATGCGTGGCTCAAGGACCCCGCGGCACGGGTTCCCGGCAACGCGATGGACTTTCCGGGCATTGCGGACGCGCGCACGCGGGCCGATCTGCTCGCTTATCTCGAGGCGGTTTCCGGCGGTCGTGTGTCGGTCCCGGACCAGGGCCTGCCGAACCTGAAGGCGGCAGGCGCGGCTTCGCAGCTGACCGCCATCCACTACTGCGGCGACACGTACCGCCTGTCGACGGCCGACGGAAAGCTACATACGTTCTGGGAGTTCAATCTGCGGTTCAAAACGGACGGCAGCGTCGACGGCCCGCGTCCGGGTACGCCCGTACTCGTTGGCACCGGCATGCGGGGTGACCGCGCCGCTGTGATTTTTTCGCGTCCGGAGGAAATCTCCGGATTTATTCGAAGGCAGTGCACATGAATCAACGCCGCCCTGACCGATCCGACGAACCCATCCCGCCAAGCGATACCGCAGAGCGGCATGACGGCGAGCGCAACTGGCGCATGTCGAGACGAGCGTGGCTTGCAATGCTGAGCGTCACGGGCCTGGCGGGTGCTGGCTTTGCTTACGGGAGCTGGTTTTCGGATGATATTGTAAACGGCGTTGTCATTCATCCGCGTCCACGCGAGCTCGGAACGCTGCGTTTCGCAGACGACAAGGGCACCGCGACAAGCCTGAGCGCGTTTCGTGGCCGAGTCGTGCTGCTGAACGTCTGGGCTACCTGGTGCCTTCCGTGCCGTGATGAGATGCCGACACTGGATCGTCTGCAGGCAGCGCTCGGCGGACCGAGTTTTGAAGTCGTCGCAGTTTCTCTTGACGCGGGCGGCTTGCCGGCGGTGCAGGCGTTCTTTCGCGAGATTGGCGTTAAACACCTGCGCCCATATCTCGATACCTTCCACGATGTCGCGGCTCTGGCCTCAACGGGCATACCGCTCACCTTGTTGATCGACCGCAACGGCCGCGAAGTGGGCCGCAAGCTGGGGCCTGCCACGTGGGACGATCCTCAAATGCTCCGACTGATCCGGCGTTATCTACCGGCCACGCCGTGAGCGAGCGGCCCCCCCGAATCGCACGCTCACATGAGGAGATCGAGATTTGGGTCTTTAACGCCACACCACCATGCCACGGCACTGCGATCGGGCGATCGCGCAATGCCATGCTGCTCCCTTATCGCGAGCGCGTCACGGGCAGCACGGAAAACGCCGGATTGGAGATCCGGGCCGGTTCCGGGCTGAATTTTCCCTTGTGAAAAAGGGGGCTCGGCGATACGCGCGAGCCCCGTAAAAGACGGTCGAGACCTGACAATCGATCACGGCAGGACAGCACCCTAATCGACTCTCCGGCCAGCACCGTCTGCGTGGACGTTGCGCCGCGGCGCTCTTGCACAGTGCGTCTTGTCGGGCAACCGCCTAGACCCGGCGCCGCAGCAGTAGCAGGGACACCGACAGCAAGACGTGGCATTCACGCATGCGCGCATGCTTCTGGACGTCGGTGCTGCGCCATCCTAGCCCTCAGAAGTTCGCAAAGACTGTGGGCGCTGGCCCTGGCTGCAATTCGTAGACGGTCAGCGGCCCTTTACGGGACCCCGGCATCCCCGGCGCGCCGGCCGGCATGCCCGGCAGGGCGATCCCCTTGATCGCCGGATGCTCGTTCAGCAGGCGCTTGACGAGATTCGCAGGGACGAGCCCTTCGACGACATAGCCGCCTACGATCGCCGTATGGCACCCTTCCAGGCTTTCAGGCACGCCGTATTGTTTCTTGATCGATACCAGGTTGGGCGTATTGATTGTCTCCACCTTGAAGCCATTCGCCGCGAGGTCTTTCGCCCATGCATCGCAGCACCCGCAATTCGGGTTCTTGTACATCTTCACGGGAATTTCAGCCGCCAGCGCGGACAATTGCACGCCGAGCGCGGCGATCATCAGCAGGCACATCTTGAGGTAACGCATGACAGGACTCCTTCGTCGTGAGGTGAGTGACTAAACAAACGAATGCTGCTGGTTACGTCGTGTCCATCGAAGCGACGACGTTCGCCGGGGGCAGGCAGATGCCCTGGGTGCTACAGGCCTGCACGTGCACCACGACACGGTAGCTCTTGAGGTTCGAGGGAGCCGTGAACGGGATGACCGTACCGTCTTCGTACACCTGAATGTCCTTGCCGTCGATCACGATCCCGCTGTTTCTACCGGGCGGATAAACGGCCTGCGCATCATGCGATGCGCCTTCGCCCTGAAGCGTTAGGGTCGTCGGAATGAGCGATTCGAGCGACGCGGGATTGGCGTTCACATGCCAGCCGGTGGCGATATGCAAGGTCAACTCGGCGTGGTGGTCACGTGCAGCGACGGAGGCGCTCACGTATCGAGACGAGTCAGCCATGCCGATCGCTTGCGAGTCGGTGACGGAGGGGAGGTGAGCGCGCGGGCCAGCCTCGATCCAGACGAAGGCCGCGGCGACGGCCAGCACGACGACGGCGGCCGACGCGGCGAGCACACGGTTGACATTCTTCTTCATCAAGGATTCTCCATTTACTTCAGCGCATTCAATGCGTCCACAAGGCTTCCGGCGGTGAACAGGCCGGAAAAGTGTTGTACCTCGCGCCCATCGCGATCGAGCACCGCAACGAACGGCAGCCCCACTCCGCCGTAGAAAGCAAGCAGGCGTTCGAGCGCGGGATCGGGTCGTGTGAGGTCGGCCTGAAACGGCACGACGCCGCGTCGGTGAATGGCCTCGGCAACGTTATCGGCCTGGTACACGCTGCGCTCAAGGACCTTGCAGTTGATGCACCATTGCGCAGTGAATTCCACGATGGCGGGGCGCCCGAGTACCGGCAGCATTGCCAAGTCGCGATCGTGCAGTGGTTGCCAGGCGATGCTGCGCGCCGCGGATGATCCGAAACCGGTGCTGACATTGACCATCACCGCTGTTACGACGCCGACGATGACGACCGCGCGGCGCGAACCGCGGTCTTTGCTGCGTACAAAGACTGCGCACGCCCATGCCAGCACGCCGAGACCAAATGCAAACCACAGCAGCGGTTCCCAGGCCGCAGGCAAGACACTGCGAACGAAGAAAATCGCCGCGCCGGACAGGATCCAGCTGAAACTCTGGCGCACTACGTCGGACCAGCCGCCGGCGCGCGGAAAACGCAGGAGCAGCGCAGGCCGGAGAATCAGAAGAGCGTAGGGCGACGCGAGCCCGACGCCGATTGACACGAAGAGCGCGACGATATTCGGTGCCGGCTGCGCGAGCGCGAATACGAGGACACCGCCCAGCAACGGTCCCGTGCACGGTGTCGACAGCAACGCACACACCAGGCCGGAAACGAAAGGCTCGAGAAACTTCACGCCATGCGCCGACGCGATCACGGCGGGCAGGCGCAGCCCACGCCAGCCGAAATTGGCGATCGCCAGCGCGAGCAGCAGCGCGCTCAACATGGTCAACACGATCCGCGATTGAAACAGGACGCCCCAATGCAAATGCAGCAGCGCCGTAGCCAATCCCAGCGCCGCAAAAAAAAGTACCGATCCGGCGGTAAACAGCGCGGCCGACATCGCGCGCGCGCTCAGCCGTTGCCCGGTTTCGCGCAGGATCGCGCGAACCTTGAGGGGGATGGCTGGCAGCACGCACGGCGTGAGATTGAGCAGGGCGCCGGCGCCGAACGCGAGCGGAATCTGAACGAAGAGCAGAGACAGCATGTCGGCACACTCATCAGGAAGCTTGCGCGAGCGCCTGCTCGATCAGATGATGCAGCGCGGGAAAGTCGGGCTCGCCGAGAATTCGTTTCAGGATCTCCCCCTTTTTGTCGACCACGAAAGTCGTGGGCGTCATGTTCACGTTGTCGAATTGCTGAGCGAGGCCGCCGTCCGAGTCCATTGCCACTTTGAAAGGAAGTCCGTGCGTACGGGTGTAGTTGACGACGTACACTGGCGGGTCGTACTTCATCGATACCGCGATGAAGTCGAATCCTTTCCCTTTGAACTTGTTGTACGTGTCAATCATCTGTGGCATTTCCTTGATGCAGGTCGCGCAACTTGTCGCCCAGAAATTGACCAGATATACCTTGCCGCGCAGGTCGGCCGTCGTCAGCTTCTGGCCCGACAGCAGGACGAAGGTCGCCTTCGGCACGGACTTCGTCGGAGCCAGTGCGAGGTATGCGGATACGAGAAGAGCGGCCGTTACCAGCGCGGCGGCGACCTTGCCGATTGAAAGCCTGAATCTGCGCGTCGCGGTCATGTCGGGCCTCATGATTTCATTCCAGCAATTGCCGTATGTCCGCCGCGAGTGTCGTGGCATCGGCACCGGTCTGCTCCAGCACGCGCACGGCGCCCTTTGTGTGGAACAGGAAGACATTGCCGTTATGCATAATGGTGTTATCGCTCGGTTCTCCGGATCGGCCGCCAAACACCTTCATCTGGCTGGTCGCGGTCTTCAGTTCCTCCGGCGTGCCGCGCAAGCCGAGAAAGCGCGGATCGAACGCGGATACCCACTGCCGTAGCACGGGCAAGGTGTCGTGCTCGGGATCGACAGTCACGAACAGTACCTGCACCTGACCGGCGTCCTTGCCGAGTTGCTGCATCGCCCGTCCAAGCTCCGCCATCGTCGTCGGACATACGTCCGGGCAGTGTGTGTACCCGAAGAACACCGCGACGACCTTTCCCCGGAAATCGGCCAGCGACCGCCGCCGGCCCGTATGGTCGGTCATTGTGACGGTCATCGTCAGTGGCGATGCGCTGATGTCCAAGCCCTTGAAGTCGGGCGTCCGACTGCACGCGACCAGCAGCATCGCGGCGGGCACGAGCGACAGGTAACGCAACGCGGTACGCCGGCCCGTGCACAACGGCTTGGCATGGGTCACTGGGGGCTTGCGAAACTGCATATACGATCCTTTATGGTGGCGCGTGACTGGCGGCTGTCGGATTGCGTCAGCGGGCGAACAGGTTCGGGAGGCCGGTGTCATTGCCGAGCCTCCGGCGGAAACGATGCGTCGCGACTCTCGGACCGCTGGAATGCGCGTTGTTCAGGTGTCCACATCGTCTTCAGATATTCGATCACGCTGCGAATCTCGATCGGCGTCAGCGTGGCGCCAAAGGGCGGCATGGTCAGCCGCTCGGTCTTGTTGAACGGATCGCGCCAACCGTCGTGGACGAGCTTGTACAACATGCCATCGGCGTGCTTCCACGTGTGTCCCTTTGCGTTGTGCGGGGGCGCGGGCATCTCGCCCAATGCATCGGGTTGCTGCCAGTTCGGTGCACCTTCACCGTGTGGCCCGTGGCACGACGCGCAGTTTTGCTGGTATATCGTCAGGCCGGCCTTAAGCAAGTCGAACCTGTGCGGCGATGCCGAGGTATCGCCGGCATGCGCGAGCGGCGCCAGCGTGAGCAGCGCGGCGAACGCGGCGGGTGTCGGCTTAGCCATCGAGGCGCTCCCATGTTCCTGCGTGATCTGCGCGGCGAAAGAGCGCGCCGTCGCCAGCCGCGTACAGCACCCCGTCCGGGGTGACTAGCAGAGCGGTGATCGCCGGGCCGGGCGCGGCCAGATGCGTCCATTGCTCGCCGCCGTCCCGGCTCAGCAGGAGTTCCTTGCCCAAAGCCGCGTAGATCTGCTGCGGTTCGCGTGGATCGTAGGTGACCGCATCCACTTTGCCGGTCAGCCCGCCGGCCTTGCGCCAGCCGCAGAAGCAGTCCATCGACCGGCTGACGCCGTTCGAGGTCGCGGCCAACAGCCAGCCGGTCTGCATGCTGCCGGGCATGTTCGAGTGAACAAGACGCAGGATCGTGGCTCGCGGTCCGGCATCCATCAGGCGCCAATCCCGTCCGTCCTTCTGGCTCCGGAAAATTCCACGCCCGGCCACATAGGCGTAAACCGTATCGGCCTGATCGGCATGCGTGGCAAGGGCCTCGACGGTACGGCTGGGCAGTCCCGCGTTGGTCGATTGCCAGCTTTGACCGTCGTTGTCGCTACGAAGGACGCCCAGACCGGGCCCGCCGACGTACAGCAGGCCCGGTCGCCGCGCCGACGTCGCGATGGCCAAGACGCGGCCATGCGTTTGCGGCAGCGCGATTCGATTCCAATGCCGCCCGTCGTCGACGCTCCGGTAGAGCGCATCGACGGTAGCTTTCAGCAGCACATGGTGGGACGCGTCGATCCCGAGCGCGACGATCGGGCTTCGCGCGGCCGTCGTCAGCGCATCCGCGCTGGCATCGTGCAGCGCGAGCAAGCCAGTGAACAGGACAACAACCACGCTCAGCGCGTGTGCTGGCAAGTTGCACCGTCCGAAGATTCTGCGCTTGCCGTCTTTTTTGGGTTTCATTGAAGTCTCCAAGACAAACGACTCCCGTTTGCCGACGATTTCCGGTCAATCCGTTCGTCCGCACCGCAACCGCGCCCGCCGGCCCTCAGCCGACGGACGGGACACAATTCAGCGCGCAGGCTTCAATCCCACACGCGGGATAGGCGGCGAAATCCGTCTTTTCCGCAGTGGTATGGCGGACGGAGCGGTGCGTCGTCGAAGGCGGCAATCGGCCAACGGACTAATCGCGCAGTGCGACGAAACGACACCGTCGTGCTGCGGACGCGAAGGAAAATCAGCCGAGACTGGGAGGACGCAGCAGCGTCCGCGGGAAGTCCTGCAGGATGAAATGCGAGGGGAGGTGGGGATAGCGGAACCGCTGATATTGAGAATCAGGGAGACTGGAATCCGCTTGGAGTACCGGCATGGTGGGACTGCACACCGTAGCAGCCTTGCACGGCTTGCCCATCAACGCATGCTGGCTGGCGTCCGCTGGCAAGCAATCGGCGGTGGCTGCCACCGTTCCCGTTGCCATCGCCGAACCTTCCGCGCATTCCCCCGACGCTGACAATGCCGCTCCCGCCTGTCCCAGGAAGGCCAGACAAACGAACAGCGAAAGGAGAAGGCGGACTGCAGCGGTCATACAAGGGGGGACGGACGCCCCGGCAATGGCGCAAGCATGACGAAGACTATATCAAAGTATTCGCGCTGATCGGCAACATTGAATTGAACGTTGCGTGAGAAGGCGGCCGAAGTTCGATCATCCGTCCACCGCTGCTTGCGCAGTGCATCGCAGCAATTTCCGCATGATGCCGGCGTATCGGCACGCGGCTGCGTCGCCCCGGGCGGTCCCGGATGGGTTTCACGCGTCAGGGGCACGCGAGCTGATCGCTGAATCGACGTGTCAGGTGGGGTGGCGGCGACGACTCCACGTCCGCGTTCGCGCCCCGGGAGTGGCGATGACAAGCGTAGCTCGTCATCGCTGCGGCGCGAGCCACCCCAACAGCCGTGGCCCATACCAGGCACTGAGCACGAGGAGGAGAGCTGTAACGCCGAAATTCCACAGGAGAACCATCACCGTTGCGTCGAGCGGATGGAGTAGTGACAGCGCTATCGTTGTCACGGCCGAACGGAGACCGCCCATTATCGCTACGGGCACCGGCGCGAAGCGCGCTGCGTGGCGCAGCATCGCAAGCATCAGTAGTGACAGCGGCGTGCCGGTGAGGGTCAGCGTGGCGAAGCAGCGCGCGGTTTCCCCGGCGGATATACCGTCCGGCCCAATTTTGATCCAATTGGTGAGGCACCCGTAACCGATGGTAGCTATCCACACGGCGAGTGCGGGCGCGGGAAGCAGCAACCACCGCCGTGAGCGGCCCGGAACGCTGACGATGAAAGCGGCCACCGCGGCGAGAACGCCGGTGGTTGCTGCTGC